>NZ_JANNDR010000442.1:0-12054 GCF_031378165.1 Chamaesiphon sp. OTE_75_metabat_556 | reverse complement strand
AAGTCACCTCTCAATCTGCGGTTGTGCCTCGATCGACGATCGAGTTAGACTAAGATAAATTGCCAATCTCAATATTTTAAAATTAGCAGATCGATCGACGATTATTAATCGTAATCTGTGAAAAGTGTTATTAGCGATACCGACAAAACACATAACTAATAGGTGAGAGTGATGACAGCTCAAATACAGCCAATGGATCGTAATTTTGGTACTTCGATAGATACTGACAAGTATGTATCCCAGACGCAGAAAATCGCCCAGCAGATATTAAGCGGTACAGATCGAGATTCAATTTGGACAAAATTAGCACAACTCAAAAATGAACTCCGCATTGATGACAAGCTGATGGCTTGGACAATGGAAAATGATGGTTTACGGGTGCAGTTATTCCGGTTAATTGATTGCTTGCCCGCATTGCAAAGTAAGGCTGAAATTGCCCGACACATGCAAGAGTACTTAGCTAGCGATGCGATCGAAGTACCAGCCTTACGGTCGTTATTAAATTTCAGCACTGACAATCCCCACTCAATTACCGCCACGGCGGCAGCAACAACCCTATCCACCGCAGTAGGCACACTTGCCAAGCGATATATCTGTGGTGAGAATTTGGTAGCAGCGAGTAAAACGATCGAGCGATTGCGACGCGAGCGGTTGGCATTTACGCTGGATTTACTCGGTGAAGCCGTGATTAGTGAAGCGGAAGCTCAAGGCTATCTCGATCGCTATCTAGCAATCATGGCAGATCTGGCCGATCGCGCCCAAAAGTGGGAGCCTAGCGCACAAATCGACTGGGCTGATGGTGGAGCACTCAACCGCGTTCAAGTTTCGGTGAAACTCAGTGCTTTGTATTCACAATTCGATCCGATCGATCCGGTGAAAACAACCGAAAAAGTCAGCGAACCAGCGAGAATCCTCCTGCGGAGAGCCAAAGAATTGGGCTGCGATCTGCATTTTGACATGGAGCAATATGAATTCAAATCGCTGACATTACAAATTCTCAAACAAGTATTAATCGAGCCGGAATTTCGCGATCGAGCGGATGTCGGGATTACCTTACAAGGCTATTTACGCGATAGCGAACGAGATTTAGTCGAACTAATCGCCTGGGCGAAAGAACGCGGTCAACCGATTACCGTCCGCTTGGTTAAAGGTGCCTATTGGGATCGAGAAACAATTCACGCTCATCAACAAGGTTGGGCTGTCCCCGTCTTTTTTGATAAGGTTTCCACGGATGCTAATTACGAGCGATTGACGCAAATTCTGCTCGAACATCATCAGTATTTATATGCGGCGATCGGTTCTCACAATGCGCGTTCGCTAGCTAAAGCGATCGTGATCGTCCGGGAGCTAGAGATCCCCAGTCGTGCCGTGGAATTCCAATGTCTGTACGGGATGGGCGACAAGTTTACTAAAGCGATCGCCGATATGGGTTATCGTGTGCGGGTATATTGTCCGTTTGGTGAATTGATTCCGGGGATGTCTTATTTGATTCGGCGGTTGTTGGAAAATACCGCCAATAGCTCCTTCCTCCGGATCAGTGGCAGTGAGTCGCGGGATCTGGCTAAATTAGTTGCTGCGCCAGTGATGACCGATCGCGATCGCAACTACAACGGCGCGCCTGCCAGTAATAGTTTTGATGGATTTACCAATGCGAGCGATCGGGATTATGCGATCGCCAACGAGCGGGCAGCCGTCCAAACCGCGCTGGCAAAAGTACTCGATGAATTTGGCAACACCTATTTACCCATCATCAACGATCGAGCCATCTCAACTGAGGACTATATCGAATCAGTCAACCCTGCTAACTCTAGCCAAGTAGTCGGGAAAATTGGTCTAGCTAGCATCGAGCAAGCCGATGCAGCCGTCAAATCCGCCAAATCCGCTTTTGCCACCTGGAAGCAATTGAGTGCCCAGCACCGAGTCGATATCCTGCGACGAGCAGCAGATTTGATGGAAACACAACGCGCCGAATTAGCCGCGTGGATTACTTGGGAAGTCGCCAAACCGATGCGCGAAAGCGATGCGGAAGTGTCCGAAGCGATCGATTTCTGTCGCTACTATGCCCAGGAAATGGAACGCCTGGAAAGCGGCGTGCAGCGCAATCTCCCTGGCGAAGATAATACTTACATCTATCAACCGCGCGGCGTTGTCGTCGTCATTTCTCCGTGGAACTTTCCCCTGGCGATCGCGATGGGGATGAGTGTCGCTGCGATCGCCGCTGGGAATACAGTCGTGCTCAAACCTGCTGAGCAATCATCAGTCGTCGGTGCCAAAATTGCCGAAATCCTCCACGCCGCCGGACTGCCTGCGGGCGTCTTTAACTACTTACCAGCCAAAGGTTCGACCGTTGGCGCACATCTAGTTAAGCATCCCGACATACATCTAATTGCCTTCACCGGATCGCAACAAGTCGGTTGTCAGATTATCGCCGCTTCGGCGATCTTACGCCCTGGACAAAAACACATCAAACGCGTCATCGCCGAAATGGGCGGCAAAAATGGCATCATCGTCGATGAAAGTGCCGATCTCGACCAAGCAGTCGTCGGTGTGATGAATTCCACCTTTGGCTTTGCCGGCCAAAAATGTTCGGCTTGCTCCCGCGCGATCGTCCTAGCTCCAGTTTATGACAATTTCCTCGATCGCTTAGTCGCTGCCACGCGATCGCTAACCGTCGGCGCAGCCCATCTACCCGATACCCAGCTCAGTGCCGTTATCGATGCCGACGCTCGATCGAAGATCCAACAGTATATTACTCAAGGCAAAGAAACTGCCAAACTCGCTTTAGAAATGCCCGTACCCGATGATGGCTTCTATGTCAGTCCGACAATCTTTAGCGAAGTCGATCCGCACAGCGCGATCGCGCAAGAGGAGATCTTTGGCCCCGTTTTGGCAGTAATTAAAGCCGCTAATTTCGACGAAGCCCTATCGATCGCCAATGATACCAATTTCGCCCTGACTGGCGGCTTATACTCCCGTACGCCATCACATATCGATCGCGCTTACCAGGAATTTGAAGTCGGCAATCTCTATATTAATCGGGGGATTACTGGTGCCTTAGTCGATCGACAACCCTTTGGCGGTTTCAAGCTCAGTGGCGTCGGTTCTAAAGCTGGCGGACGCGATTATCTATTGCAGTTCCTCGAACCGCGATCGATTACCGAAAATACTCAACGTCAAGGTTTTGCACCGTCGGTATTAACGTAATCGATCAACTTCACGTTTTCATTTGACCTTTTGAGAAAGTCGAGGATGTTAGTTTCGTTGGGAGTTATGAGTTGCGACAACTAAACCGTACACGTATTTCCGCCTAGAGATACTAGCAACTTAGGTTATATTACTCCACGACTCTGACGATCGTACCGACTTTAATCAGCGGGTAGAGTGCCTGGACATCTTTATCGTACATCCGCACGCAGCCATTGGATACGGCTTTACCGATCGAGTCGGGTTTGTTGGTGCCATGAAAACCGATCGTATCTTTTCCATCAGTCCAGAAACCAATCCAGCGCGAGCCGAGCGGATTATTTTTACCAGGCGACATCCTTTGACCCGTATTAAAATTCGTCCAACCAGGATTGACAATCGTTTCCATAACTTGCCATTCTCCAGTCGGTGTTTCGCGGCCTCTTTTCCCGATCGCTACCGGATAAGTAGCAACGATCTGGCTACCTTTGTAAACATATACTTTCCGTTCGTTTAGCTGGATTACGAGATTGACATCGGCAATTGGCGGCAAGCTTTTGGCCGCTACCTGGATAGCAACAGGATTTACCGTCGAGGTAGTATTGTTTTTGCTAATTGAATTGTGGTTTGTGGGCGTAGAATCTTTAGCCACTACTGTGGCAGTAGGCTTGGTTTTATGCGATGCGGGTTCCGCTTTAGACCGCTCTGTGGCGATCGCTGGTAGGATGACGATCACAATTGCTAGGACAACTTGAGGTTTCAGCAGGAAAGAATTAACAAATCGGTTCATGGTTTCAGTTCTGGTCTACTCTGGAGCGAATTTTGATGATCTTAATTTGCCCAGAACTATCAGCTTTACTGTCAGCGTTTTGACCGATTATTATTGCTATTATTCTCTCTTGTCTGCGCTAATTGTCCGATTCATTAGATTTTTTGAAAACTTGCTAACGCTTGCAATTGAAAAAGGGCGATCAATCTATGAGATCAATCGCCCTTTTTTCATTTACTAACTATTGAGCCTAGCCAAATCTAGTCGATACTCAAAATCCAGGTACCGACATAACGTGCTACGGGAAATTCGCTGCTACTTTTGACCTGACAAGTGAAGTAATACATCCCAGCCCCATCGGGATTTTGGACGTTATTGAGCACCACTTGGATGTCCCCTTTGGTTTTGATTCTCTGAGCGAGATCGATTTGGAGGGTTTGATTTTCGCGATTCCAGGCTACGGCTTGGACGGGGATTTGTTTTTCGCCGACAAAGACTTCGATCGCTTTATCATCGAACTTACCCTTGTAATATTCAGGATAACTAATCTGAATTTGGGCGGCACCAAGACGATTGATTTTCGAGCCAGGAATATTGAGTCGATAGCGATCGGTCGCATTGCGATTGCCAGAATCTAGCCGGTAGCTGAGCTGGTTGGACGGATCGACGCCACTAAAGAGCGTAAATCCTGGTAGACTCTGTGACCTAGCGACGATCGGAGCGACGGCTACGAGGCAACTAGCAAGTGCGAGGACGGGCAAAAATCTCTGAGCTGTCTGAATATTTAACATTGGTGTTCTCCACTAAAATCTCGCACGTTGAGCATCTGTTACTCAAACTTTACTATCAATTTAAGATGAATTGACTAGTATCGCTCGATTTTAGTGCCAAAATCAGTAAAAGTGTCTACAAATGGCCACTTTTTAGCGATCCTAATTCAGGTTTGGTACTGACAAGTGGGCGATCCCCAATGATAATTACAGCAAATTACAGATTGAGCAAATTAGCGGATGCGATCGGATTATAGCTAACGATAGGATGTCGTTATTTTGTGCTGAAATTAATGTTGGTTCTATTTAGGTGTAGATCTCCGATAGTGCTCCCCACCAACAGCTTGTCATCACTAGTTTTGAGAGTTTATAGCGTCCAAATTTGATTCGGGGCGGTGGCATCCAATCTGTTATTATCGATCTGGTTCTATCGAATAATTGCTATATTTTCTGTAGTCTAAATCACAATTTGCTAGAGATTTTTGCACAAAAATAATCGTTCTGGTCGATGCCAGGGCAGAATCGACCACACAAATTCACTAGAGACGATCTCGTAACCTAACTTTTGGTATAAATTGCGACCGCGCTCGTTATTACCCATCACATGCAGATGGATTTTGCTGTAGCCCCATGTCTTGGTCAGTTCTTCGCAACTAGTAATTAGTTCTGAGGCTACGCCCCGCCGCCGGAAGTCGCGACTGACGGCGAGATTGGAGATATAGACATAACGCTGTGGAGTGGGTTGACGATAATTATTAATTCTGACGCCGACTTCGATCGTGCCGACGACCCGCGTTTGGCCGCGATCGGGATAAACAGCGATCGAGCAAACTTGCTGCTGGCTTTTGTGTGGCTGGGAACTGGTTGAGTTGCTGCGCAGACGGTGCCGGAGATCTTCAGCAATCCCTAGTTTGAACAATGGTGTAAACCAACCCATCCAGCCGCGGTCGAAATGAAAACTCCGAGTGATAATATCCGCGACGCAATGTATTTCTTCTTCTCTCACGGCCCGAATCTCGATGGGGTATGGATCGAGCGCGATCGTCTGAGCGATATTTGCGGTGTTTGCAGTCATGTCTCAAAGATGCTGGTTTGCGCTGAATTCCGAACCGCTGCAATGTCGATCGAGTCGATCGCAATTTGATGATTAATCGAAGAGATCGAATATTTAGATTGGTAGTGAGTCGATCTACAATTAGAACTGACAAGCTCACTCAAACTGAATCTTCATCATAACTCATTTAGCCGATCGTGCAGGCGATCGAGGCAATCCTTTGGCATCTCCTATCGAGCATCAGTCTTCAGCCGAAGAGCGGGCAGCAACGGTCGATCGACCGCCGATTACTCAGCCACCGATCGTGATGGTGGAAACGGCTTTTTTGGCTAGTACTACCAGTTTGCTGTGGTTATTAAGTTATTACGTGCCTGGTATCCCGATCTTTAGGGTCTTTTTCCCAATTCCGATCGCCTTAATCTATCTCCGCTGGGGTCGTCGCGCGGGGTGGATGACAACTCTTGTTTCGGGGTTGTTATTGACAGTGCTAATGGGGCCAGCGCGGAGCATTCCGTTCGTGATTCCCTATGGGTTGATGGGGGTGCAATTGGGAGCCTGTTGGCGACGACGGACGGGTTGGGGGTTATCGATCTGGCTGGGGGCGTTGCTGGGCTGTATCGGCGTCTTTTTTCAGTTTTGGTTGACTTCGGTATTAGTTGGCGAAGATCTCTGGGCGTATGCGATCGCGCGGATTCGGGATCTTGTGGAATGGCTATTCCTGCAATTGGGGATTCTCGCCGAACCGAGTTTGCCGATCGTCCAATTTTTGGTACTCTTGGCACTCTTATTGAGCAATCTGGTCTATGTTTTTGTCGTCCACACGATCGCGCTGTTAATGTTCGAGCGGCTGGGCAATCCGATTCCCAAAGCACCAGCGTGGGTGGATACATTACTGGATCTCTAGTCTAGTTAACTCTTGCCCAAACGATACTCATGTCCTAAGATCGCGAGGTTAGGCTATCAATCTCGATCGCCTGTTAAAGATTGCCGATGCAGTGGTAAGTCTAAAGCATAGTTAGTTACTGGGGCGATCTCGGTTATTAGGGATGCAGGCGCGATCTCAGCTAAAATTCGATCAACAATATCTACCGATTATGAATCTGGCGACTAAGTACATGTATTTGTATGGAGCGGGGGGACACTCAAAAGTGATTACTGATATCCTCAACAGCCTCGATATCCAAGTAATTGGCATGTTTGATGACAATCCCCCCAATGCTAGGTTCAAGGGGATGGAAATTCGCGACGGGATTCGGTTGATGGGGCTAGGGTTTCCCGAATTAGACGCACCATTGATTATTAGTGTCGGTAATAATTTGCGCCGTGCCGAACTAGCTCGATCGATCGCGGCGATTTACGGTACTGCCATTCATGGCACGGCGATTATTTCGGCCAAGGCAACTGTCGGTGCTGGGACGGTAATTTTACATGGCGCGATCGTCCAAGCTGGTACCACTGTTGGCGAGCACGTCCTCGTCAATACTGCTGCTAGTATCGACCACGATAATACGATCGGGGACTATGCCCATATTTCGCCACACGCCACGTTATGCGGTCACGTCCAAGTCGGGGAAGGCACTCATATTGGGGCGGGTGCTGTCGTGATTCCGAGTATTCGGATCGGTCGCTGGTGTACGGTGGGTGCGGGCGCGGTGGTAATTCGGGATATTCCTGATTTTGCGACGGCGGTGGGCAATCCCGCTCAAGTAATTAAAGTTCGCGAGGAGCCGGACTTCAGCTCGATTTACGCTCCGCTCGATCTCAGCTCGACATCACAGCCGCTCGCCGCGAACGATCGCCGATAGTCGATCGGTAACCAGGTAACTTATGTCACAGATCGGTAGTTATGGCTAAGTGCTGAAATTTTTTTGGTACCACGCGATCGTTGATTTAGCGGATCTCGATCGATAATTGAGCGGATATGATGGGACAAGTAAGATTTATCTGACCAAGTCAGTGGCTCCGCCAGCGAACACAATTTCTGCATTTTGGAAAAGGTTGCTTAAATATTCCGGATTAGCTAGGTAATTGCGTGAATCTTATTTGAGAAAGATCTGGAAGATAAGCTGAAATTATCACACAACTTAGATAAACATCCACCATGCAATATTCGAGTTCCACCTGGCCAACTAATTTCCCAACCGATCGAACAACTTCCGCAAAATTCTACGATCTGGCCATCATTGGGGCAGGAATTTCGTCAGCATATACCTTGTTGCATTATCTGGAGCGATTGGATCGACAGTTTGTCTCGGGTCGGACTCAGCCTATCAAAATTGTCGTCACCGAAAAGTCTGGTGAGTTCTGGACGGGGATTCCGTATGGCAATCGATCGGGTCGAACGGCGTTATTAATCTCACCACTGAAGGAGTTTATTCCTCAACAACCAGAGCGCACAGATTTCATCAATTGGTTGAATGAGCATCGCGATTGGTTGTTCGATCGTCAAGTCTATGCAGCACAAGGTCAACTAGCAAGCCAATGGTTGGACGATAATGCCGCAGATATCGATCGCGGCGATTGGGACGATTTATTCATTCCGCGTCATACGTTTGGCTTGTATCTTCAATCCCGACTAAGCACGGCATTAACCACCGCTACCGCCAAGGGACTAATTGAGTGCGATCTGATTACCGCTGATGTTTGGGATATTCAGCGCGATGGCGAATTATTTTTAGTCGATCTCACCACGGATGCAGGTGGCAATCGATTCACCGCCAAACAGCTAGTACTGGCGATCGGCAGTCCGCCAAATTTGGGCTTCGAGCAGTCGGCGGAAGCTGTCAAGTCGGGGCTGTGTTACATCGATGATATGTACGAACCATCCTTGGACTTCAATCTCGACAGGTTATGTCGATCGTTGACCGAGATCGCCGATCCCGCTGCCCGTCAAGTGATGATTATCGGCTCGAATGCCAGTACTTTAGATACGATCTACAGTATCAATAACTCTCCCGCTGTCACTAATTCGATCGAGAAATTCATCATCCTCTCCCCATCCGCAACTTTCCCCCATCGCATCAATCGGGAAGTTCCAGCGATCGATTACACGCCCCACGCACTAGTCGCTTTAGTCCAAACTGAATCTTTTACTGCCAAACAAATTCTGGCCGCCGTCGAGCAGGATGTCGCTGGCGCTATTGACCAAAATATCAATATCTCGGATATCTACGGCGATATTACCAAGGTGGTGATGCAGGGCTTGAATCTGCTGAATATAGAAGAACAACAGCAATTTGTATTCAGATATGCCGTCGAAATCGGTAAATTCCAACGCCGTGCTGGCGGTGAATATCTAGATGTCGTTAACGATCTGGTCGAGCGACGTAAGTTGGAGTTTGTCAAAGGTCGCTTTGTCAAACAATTACCATTGCCAATGGGCGGTGCTGGCTGTGAATATCTCGACAGCGAACACCGCCAACCACACGTATTCGATCGACCGATTGGGGCGATTATTAACTGTGCTGGCTTTCAAGACGTCACCCAGTCTTCCTCCCCCCTGATTCAAAATCTCCTCCAGCGGGAGATCTGCCAACCCAATCAGTCGAATCGCGGTTTTGCGATCGATCAGAATTTCAAAGCTAGTCCCAACTGTTATGTGATGGGACCATTAGTTGCGGGCAATATCGATGGTACTTTTCGGGTTTGGCACGCCGAGAGCTGTCAGCGAATTTTGGGTTTATCCAAGCACTTAGCCAAAGTATTGCTGTCAGAATCGACAGCAGTAGCACCCGAAATCGCGATGTCCGAGCCAGCGACATCCGCAACCTTGATACCTGCGGTCTAAAAGTAAAAGCAGAGATCTGAGGGTACCCATAAAGGGCACCCTACACAATTAACCTGTAGGGGTGCCCCTTGTGGGTACCCTAGATCTATACCAATCAATCGTATATTTAAACTGAGGCAATCGGTGAGTAATCTGGCTTACTATCAATGCGATCGAAATCTAAGTTAGACTCGATCGCATGAGATGCAGCTCCACCCAGTGGCTGCGGTGGAGAAACGATCGATGCAGTCTGGTAGTGAAATAATAGTCATTGGTGGTGGGGTCATTGGATTGGCTACTGCCCTCGAACTGCGGTTGCTCGGCGCGGCAGTCACTATTTTAGGTAAAGACTTCAATGCTGCCGCCGGACATGCTGCAGCGGGCATGTTGGCACCGCAGGCCGAACGCATTCCGACTGGTGCGATGTGGGATTTATGTTTGGCTAGTCGGGATTTGTATCCAGAGTGGATCGCCAAAATCGAATCGATTTCCGGTATCGCTGCAGGCTACTGGCGATGTGGAATTTTGGCACCGTATTATCAAGCTCAAACAGGTATCGATTGGTTGGACGATCGATCGATTCACCACCACCAATCGGGTTTGAGTGAAACAGTAGTTGGTGGTTATTACTATCCAGCCGAAGGCCAAGTCGATAATCGCGCCTTGATGCGATCGCTGTTGGCCGCCAGCCAATCTCTAGGCATTGAATTCTTAGATGGCGTCGAAGTTACCAACATTGAGATCGATCGAGGACGTGTAACGCATCTAGCCACCAGTCAGGGCGATATCTCGGCACAGCACTATATCCTCGCCACTGGTGCTTGGTCGCAGCAACTATTACCCATCCCAGTCGTACCGAGAAAAGGGCAAATGTTATCGGTCTTAGTTCCGATCGAGCAGCAGGAGCATTTACCGCTCCAACAGGTATTATTTGGCGAGGAGATCTACATCGTGCCGCGCCAAGATGGCCGGATTATGATCGGGGCAACTAGTGAAGATGTCGGCTTTGCCCCGGCCAATACACTCAAGGGTGTCAAACAATTGATGACTAATGCGATGCGGTTATTTCCACCCTTACAACAGTTTCCACTACTCGAAACGTGGTGGGGGTTTCGGCCAGCGACGCCCGACGAGTTGCCCATCTTAGGCACCAGTCCTGCTACCAATCTGACACTAGTCACCGGACACTATCGCAATGGTATTTTATTAACACCGATTACCGCTAAGTTAATCGCCGATCTCGTTTGGCATCAGCAAGCAGATAATTTACTATCTGCCTTTAACTGGCAACGGTTTGACCCTGTTTGATTTTTAAAAACTGTGGAAGATTTATACTTTTGCATACCAGAGTGTGTGAGGCTCCTGCTGTCTAAGCTGAGAGTCGATCGAAATTTACCCGATTAAAAACCTTGCCAACAATTTACAAAAATCATTTCACAATTACTAATCACCAAGCGATCGCGGGGCGGTGCATGACTAGTGCCAGTTTGGTTGAGATTGAGTTGTTGGAGCACTGGCGAAGTCGAAGCGATCGCGATGGCAGCGGGTGGGGATTGCCCAGGAATGGAGATTTCATAGGCACCGATCGCTAGATCGGCCAATTCATAACTACCATCAGCCTTGGTGATTGTCTCGCGGCGATCGGTTTTGCCCCCAATCTGCATTGCCGTCACAGTAGTATCAGCCAGTGGCTTTCCGGCGGGATCGAGGGCGATCCCTCTCACCGTATAAATCGGCGTTAAGGGAATGGCGATCGTCGTATAACTCCCCAAGGCGACATTCACGCGGATCGAGTCGAGTGGTTGCCCTGCGGCATCGACCAGCCGACTCCGCCAGTGTGCGGGCAGATGAGCGGCATTGAGATCGATCCGATAGCTCCCTGGTGCGGCTCGGACTTCTACACGATTGGTGAGTTGAGTCGTCTGACTGGCATTGAGCGTTTTTTTGTCGAGGCTAATTAATTGTGGGTGCCAGTAGCTTTCCTCCCCTGGATCTTGCTGGCCATTACTATTGCGATCGAAAAAGGGTTGGATCGCAATCCCGCCGCGAGTCCGCAACTCTTCGACCCGCGTACTAGTTGCACTGCCACCTTGGAGATCGAGGGTGGATTGCAACTCTAGCGAAAAACTCTCCCGACTGGTAAACGCCGAAATCCCTTGATATTTGCCCATTAATTGCAAACCGGGCGATAAAGTGACGCCGATGCCAGCATTGGCACCACGCCCAAACCCGCTCCAGCCATAGCCTAATTCCGATTGAAAGGTATTAGACTGATACCGCCAGCTAAATTGGCTCAAAGTGGTCGGCGTACCGACGTATGTCGATTGATAGTTGGCGATCAGATTTTGGGTGCTGCCACCGCCGGATGGGAGTTGATAACTAACTTCCGAGTTAAAACTGATTTCATTGCCTTGAAAGCCGAGCTGCCAGTTATTTTGCTGGTGACTGGCACTCCAACGCAAGAAAGAATTACTATCGAAAGTCCCCTGAATATTGCTGTAGCTATTGGGAG
>NZ_JANNDR010000434.1:0-28606 GCF_031378165.1 Chamaesiphon sp. OTE_75_metabat_556 | reverse complement strand
AGAAAATAGTATCTTTGAAATAAGTATAAAACTAAGTTATAAGAACAAGAAGACACAAGCAACTGTTGAAGATTTAGATTTTTTAGTGGCAGATGTTATCAGGGAATTTATAATTTCTGGATTGTTTCCCAAGCCTTTTATTATTAGTAGCGAACGAACTGGTGCAGCTACTTTTAGAAAAGAGCTTGATTTTGCCCGCAATCGGATGTTAAAAACTATTGCTCACGGAAATCGTGACATAGGGACTATTAACTCAGTACTTGAGAAAGGCTATCAAGACTATCCTTTAGCTGTGGAAGAAAATGTTGAATTTACTCGCAATCTAGAAAGAATTGTCAAACAACGTAGTTTTATAGCCGATCGATATCCCGAAATACTTGCTGAATTTTCAGATATGATTGGTGGTGATTATCAAGTAAGTGGGGAAGATATCCTGAGTTACATTCCGCGCAAAAATAAAAAACTTAAACTCTCCTTAACCGAAAGTTCAAGTGCCATCCGTTCCTTGCTAGATTTGGGATTTTACCTCAGACATCAAGCTGCGGTTGGAGATTTATTGATAATTGACGAACCAGAGTTAAATCTGCATCCCGAAAATCAACGTCGGATTGCTCGATTATTAGCACGGTTAGTCAATCTTGGTATCAAAGTCCTGATTACAACTCATAGTGACTATATTATCAAAGAACTAAATACATTAATCATGCTCGATCGAGATGAACCTCATCTCAAACAGATTGCTGAAGAAGAAAAATATCTAGCGTCAGAGTTGCTATCTCCTGACAAAGTTAAAGTTTATGTTGCTAAAGAAGCTCTGGTTCAATTAGAAGGGCAGAAGAAGAAGACTCGATCTCCTACGTTAGTACCTGCTAAAATTACTCCCGAATTGGGGATAGAATTGGATAGCTTTGACATGACGATCGATACCATCAATCGCATTCAAGAAAGGATCGTATGGGGTAGCGATTAGATGGATGATTTTGAAATTCTCAATCTGATGATCCAATCAACGGCAAAAGTAGAATTAGTAGACAGTGGCTCATCAAAACCCAAGGTTGTCTTGGCAGAAGCCGATTTGTATGCTGTAACTATTCTCGGAATGCCCGATCGAGAAAATGTCACGATCGTTAAAGGTGATGCTTTTGAGGCACCGAAGCAAATATTTAATGGTAAGAATGGTGAATGTAAGCAAGCTGACTTTATAATCGTTGCTCGACTCGATCAGCGACGGAAATATGTAATTTACATCGAAATGAAGGCTAGTTCTAAGACTTCTAAGGAGTGGGAAATAATTCAGCAACTTCAGGGCACGCAATGTTTTTTCACCTATTTTCAAGCTGTTGGTAAAGTATTTTGGCAAACGAAAAATTTCCTCAATGGTTATCAGCCTCGCTTTGTCAGCTTCCGAAACATCGGGCTTCCTAAACAACCCATCCATAAAGAGAATCTTATTCACGATTGTCCAGAACGAATGTGGAAGATTAATTGTGCTAAATCTATCCAATTCAATCAGCTCATTGGTAAATAACAACACTAGCATCAATCGCATTCATTTCTAGAATATCTCGTTAAAGTAATCGATCGAGTTCTCGATCCTCTTTTATTTTATTGACGATCTGTTTGATTTCCTGAGTGCGATGTTTAGACACAATCAGAGTGACATCACCATCGCGGACGACTACCACATCTTCCAAGCCGATCGTCACGACTACTTCATCGGGATTGCTGGCATACATCACCGATCCGATAGTATCGATGCAGACATGATTGGCTAATTCGACATTAATATTATCGCCTTTTAATAATCGCTCGATCGCGTTCCAATCTCCCAAGTCGTCCCAACCAAAATCAGCCGGAATCACATGAGTTAATTTGGTTTTTTCCATCAGGGCATAATCGATACTGATCTTCGGTAAAGTGGGATAAACACTCACACCTTTTTCGATCAATAACTGCATTAATTCTGGTGCATACAGTTTCAGTTCGTCGATCGCAATTTTGGCAGTGAAGATAAAGATGCAACTATTCCAGGTATAGTCGCCACTGGCAATGAAACTTTGGGCGGTGGCTGCATCTGGTTTCTCCGTAAATCGATCGACTCGATAGGTGTCTAGATCGTGATATTTACCACTAGAAATCCCCTGCTGGATATAGCCATAACCGATCGACGGAAACGTCGGGGTAATCCCCAAAGTCACAATCGCGCCCGTATGCTCCGCTAATTCTACCGCTGCGGCGATCGTCTTCGCAAAAGCCGCTGCGTCGCCAATCCAAGCATCAGCAGGGAAAAAGCCGATCGTTACCTCATCGCCATACCGTTTGGCGATTTCTAAACTCGCCCAAGCCACCGCTGCCGCCGTATCCCTACCCTCTGGCTCGGCAAGTAGATTCGCCACTGGCAGGCTGGGTAATTGCTCCTGAACGCCTGTTTCGAGCAGTTTGGAGGTAATCACCCAAATATCATCCCAGCTACCCACGATCGGCACCAATCGATTAGCAGTCGCTTGGATCAGACTTTCGCCACTACCATCGAGACAAAGAAACTGTTTGGGGCGTTGTTTGCGGCTGAGTGGCCAAAACCGTTCGCCTTTACCGCCAGCAAGAATTACCGGAACAAACTTGGGTCGCATGGGCTGAATTTAGAAATAGCTAAATGTTACTTACAGACGATCGCAATTACGCAATTTAATTTACCCTACCACGACAACCGATCGCTTCCAGCCAGATTGCCACCATCGCGCCTAATTACTGGGGGCGGATTGACTTTTTAGCGTTCTGATGATTCGATCGCTTTTAAAAGTCTTTCCCTCACATTGCTTAATTAACCAGTGTTGCCCCTTTTGCTTCTCTCTAGTGAGACTAATTGAAATCGATCGTCACAAAAAACTCCAGACATCTTCACATGCATGTCTGGAGAAAAATCTGCTTAAAAAAACTTGATTTTATGATTTGAAAAATGCGATCGTTTTATTAGCAACCTTCGTACCGAGAACTTCGCCCTCTTTAGCATCAAACTGCCAGTGTACGCCCAAATAAATTCGACTTTGATTATTTTCGTCGATCGCGTCAAATAAATTAAAAGTTTTTTTGAATTTGGGACGGACAGTACCAGTATTGTCAGTGGTGACACCATTAAATTCATCTGAGACAAAAGTCACCTTGATTCCTTTGAGTAATGCTGCCATCTCCGCTGGCGTTCCATTCGGTGCAGTGGGATTGATTAGAGCCGCCGCCGTTTTAAAACAAGCTGCACCAAAAGTTGCGTGCCCGGATGGGTATGCTGGGAAATTTGGCGTACCATTATTTGCCGATTTATTAATTGGGTTGCTATTGGGCGCACCTAGTGGCAACCAAAATGGATCTACTGTTGTGGCTGCATTTTCATCACCCTTACCTTGAGGCCCCCAGCCAATATCAGCTTCGCGAATGCCCACAACAGGCCGCCAAACATCATATTGATATTTCCAATACCAAGCTGCAATTCCGGCATCGGCCATTGCGACATTAATTGCCGTGAGGACTGTAATTTGACGATCGTGTGAGAGGGTTTCAAAATTGTCGATCGCCCGCACAAATTGATTGTAAAGACGCGGTGGCACACCAATTTTATTCGCTCCATCATAACCCCAGAAAATCCCTTTTACGGCTTTGATGGGATCTTTCTGGGGTAGATCGTTCTTCCCATCCTTAAGTACTTCATTAAACGCCACAGCATATTCAGGGCTGCTTAACATTGGTGGCTTGTCCAAAAAGGCATCGGCGACAACACTAGACAGCGCAAAGGGTCTCACCAATCCCCAGGTTCGCCCCAGTGCCTTTTGAGTGGGATCGAGCGGATCGGGGCGATGTCGTCCGGCGGCTTGATTATAGAGTGTGTCGAGTTGTGGGGCGGAGGAGCCGTCGTTCATTCTGGCGGCAATCCAAGCATCGGCGACTTGTTCGCCATACTTACAGACTAGATCGTTACAACAGCCTCCATCATTGGAATCAAACAGGTTTGCTGCTTGGGTATCGATAAATTTTTTGAAGTCAGGATAAAGTACTCTGGCGGCGCGGAAACCAGCACATAGCAGAGCTTTCGATCCGGCAGCTTCGCTGGTATCTAAAGTTGCTGGGGGAGTCGGTAGTCGAGTCTTATCGAGTTTAGGCTTAAGCTTTTTGGTGATTTGGGCGTAGGCATCATGAGCAGCAAGATGAATGATAGCTAGAGCGCGAGAAGCTTTGGTCGGTCCGCCATTGTTCGCATTAGGAGCATGTCCATCGCTAAAATCGAGGGCTATTAGCTGTAGTGCTAAATCATTGATATTCAGGATACTCATTGAGTGTGGATTTTTTTATAGATTCATAGGAACAGCCTAGCTCTACCTCGATCGAGTTGTCGGTGAGAAAAAGTGATTTATTTACGGAGTAACATATGAAGTTTTATAACTTAGGCTACAAAACTTCGATCGGTAGCTGGTAACTTTTTCACATCAGTGCTAAATTTTTCCAGAACAATTCGAGATTTTCAACTCCGCCAAAAGCGGAACTCCAGAGCGTGGCATCACAAACAAATATATTGGCTTGGCGCGCTCCATGGGGCGGCATCCATAAGAGTGCATTAAAGTTCAGATTTCCGGCTGCTACAAATGGATGTCTCGGAGCGGCGGGATTAATTGATTGCTTGGCAAGTACCCGCACAGAATTTTTGAGAAAATCAGGGACGAAGTAATGGGGTAGATGAGCGTGAAGATTGAATGTCGTCACATTTTGCAGAATATTTAGATCGTCTAAATCTGGGAATTTTAGTAGTGGCGCAGGAGCATTATCTACGCTGGATTTAGCGGGATTTAGTCCGAATTGATTTTCGATCGGGAATCCGAGTTTGGCTAAAATTGCTCTGGCAAATCCACCGATGCGCTCTTGTGCTGGTACTAGTCGATCGCCATGATGTAAAAATTCGACTTCACGAGATTCTGGATCGTCTCGAACGCCGATATCATGTTGGGGACAAACTAATAAGCAAGCATCTTTACGCTCTAAAAACTGCTCGATCGCGGCTACTTCTGCTGGTGTCGGTTGTTGATTTGTCTCAAAATGATCTAAGCTAACTATAATCAACGTATCGATATCTTTCAGAAAATTCTCATCAATTAATTGCATTGTCCGGTCATCTCTCTGGCGTTGGCCTACTGGCACTGAATGACCTGTGATTGAAAAGATCGTTTCCCGAAAATGTTGGAAATCAGATAAAACCACATGATCTAAGAAACCCGAAATATCTTGTTGGTACAAATCTGAATCTGCTCGCCATTCATACTCCGGCCAGATCGATCTTCTAAATTCAAACAACGTTGGATATCGATTCTCCAGCTTGCCGAGTTCTGCCGCAGTTTCTTGCGGACGACTCCACGCAAAATACAGGGCAAATCTACGCTCGGAACTCAATAATTTGGGCAAACAAACTTCTTGCCCCACTTGGAGATCGGCGTCAATTTCGGTGAACTGAGTGCCATCTGGCTTCAAAATTTCATGCCACCGATTGTCATCACCTAACTGCTGCTGTGCGACTAAAAATAGCGTATCTCCCGATTGGATTGTGTACGATCGACCCGATTGACAAGCCATGAGTTAATCCCTCCCCGTCTGTGTGGGCATAATTTCGGCGAGAGCTGCTGTGACGGCTTTCCGAAATTCATGCTCCAAAATATCTAGAAACGATCCTTTGGTGGTTTCAGTTACCCACGGGTCCATCACTACCGATCGCAAGACAGTGATGGAATCTCCCGCAGATTTCCCAACTCCCAGACGGTGTTTGTAGTCAGTAATAAATGTTGCTCCATATTGAGCGGCATTCAAATCTGTGGTGCTGACAATTAGATCGTACCCGTAGATATCATCGCCCGGATTGATGCTCAGTCGATCGTACAAAGCTTTATTCAACCGATTGGTTTGGGCGAGATCGGTATTAATCTGTCCCGACGCATTTTTAAAGTTAAATGCATAGGCTAAAA
This sequence comes from Chamaesiphon sp. OTE_75_metabat_556, assembly GCF_031378165.1. Classification (NCBI taxonomy): domain Bacteria; kingdom Bacillati; phylum Cyanobacteriota; class Cyanophyceae; order Gomontiellales; family Chamaesiphonaceae; genus Chamaesiphon; species Chamaesiphon sp. OTE_75_metabat_556. Next base: position 22,613 of record NZ_JANNDR010000434.1, on the reverse strand, counting down.
TATTTTGATCTGGCCCAATTTCTGCGAGTAATTTCATTGCATCACGATCGTTAATTATCTCTTGATTCGTCTTCCCGACAATTCGATCGCGAATAAATTGAATTTGGGCGGCTAAATCAGCACCATCAACTTCAGCAGGCAATCGCGAGACTGGCACGACCACAAAGGGATCTTCTGGGCGTGCCATGCAGAGCAATCGCGCGTAGAGTTTCTTGCAACTAAATAGTGCTTCACCGATGATTTTGCCATAGCCACTTTTTGATGGTCGAATCACGCGATGACTCAGATAAACTGCGGCGGCGGCGGCTCCTGGTTTGGAGCCTTCGATCCCATAGATGCCGACAGTGGGTTCGGCATCGCCGTGAAAGACGACGGGGGCACTAAAGGTGACTAGATCCCGCATAGCCGAGTTGCGATAGCAGAGTGCGCCGGCTGGATAGGGAATATAGCCAGATTTATGAGGGTCTACCGTAATTGAATCCACACCACCTAACGCCTGAAACTGCTCGATCACATAGTGCTTGAGCGGGACAGCCGGAGGGGGAGCCGCTACCAAACTCGCCAAAGGTTCAGGCATATCAAAATCATCGCGCATGACGGAAATATGATAACCGCCCCAAGCAGCATCCCCATGAACGGTAAATTCCAAACCGCGCTGCCGAAATTCCGCTCGGAGAGCCAAAATATCCTTAATCGGATCGATCGCACTTTCTTCGGTACTGCCGACGACACCAACCACTGTATAAACAGGAATTTTTTCAAGCAGACATCGTTCGAGGATGTCTTTGAGTGCGGCCATATTCAGCCGCGCATCTTTATCTACGGGTACATCGATCGCATTAGCAGCTCCAATCCCCAGCACAGCAGCGGCTTTGGGGAATGAGTAATGTTTGGTACCTGGTACCAAGAACACGGGAGACTTATCGATTTGGCTGAGAAAGCGGCGGGAAAACTCTTGTAAACCCAGGCTTTGTAAAGAATACTGCGCCAGACTCGCCGTAATCGTATCTCGTGAAATTTGGGATTCGGCGGTGAGCCGAGTCGGTAAAGCGAGGATGTCATCAGCTTGGAGATTGAGTAATTCCCAAGTATCCAACTCAATTAACGGGCGCGATGCTCCCGTGGGGAGGGTAATGACGATCGATTTACCCGCAGCTAGGGCAGGATCTGCCTGTAAAGCTGCTTGTAGAGCTAACGGATAAAATTTGAGATTTCGCGCCGACCACAGTGCTTCAATATTAGCTACCGTACCATCGCAGGTAATATGTCCCCACGGCCGAATTGCTCCCCGATCGATCGCCTCTCGATCGGGTATAGTATATCCGAGCATTTGACACAGATCGTCACCCACCAAGATTTCCAAAATCGTGGTCGCCGTCGAGCCTTCAAAGGCAACGTTATTGGGATTGTATAGCATCGCTGCAAAATAGCCCAAGATGCCTGGAATAGTTAAATCCCAGTTCATATGACCTTGATAGCGCGGACTGAAAAAGGGTACGGATTTTTTTAGAAACGCCAGCAAGGATTGATAACCTTCGGTGAGGGAATCCATCGCTTCCAGATATTCGGGCGATCGCTTCATTTCTCCCGTAATATGGGTAGGATCGCTGGGATGAAAATTCCGCCGCCAAAAAGCTTGATCGCGAATCGCTTCGACAATAAATCGCTCTAATTCATCCGCATTTTCGGCTTTTGGCCCTAAAAACCAGGCTTCGAGCGCGCGCGTGCCCGTACTATCAAAATTGGGAAGATCGCTCGATTGGGCAACCTGCTGTAGCCCTTGGCGCGCTTTTTCAAATCCTTGACTTAGAGCATCACGCGGAGTATCCATATTTTTCACCCAATCCTCATTAGCAGCTACAGTAATTGTCAACAGAAAAATTTATGCATCATCCTTGGTCTTAGAAAAACGTTTTTTGTTAAGGATCGAAACGGATTACCCGACTCTCAGCATTGCCATCTACAGTTAATCTGTAAATAAAGATGCCCGGTGGTAAAGATGTTCCCGCATCATCTTTACCATCCCACACCACTGATTTTTGGCCAGCACTGGGATTACTTTGATCAACTAGTTGGCGAACATAACTACCAAACTGATTCCAAATATCAATTCTGACTGTTTGGGTATGCTCCGGTAATGTGTATTCGATATTCACTAACTGGTCAAACTTTGCTGGCGCATTTGTGGACAGAAAGCTTAAAGGTGCAACTCTTTCCACTAAAGGGGCTGTTACTGGTGCAGTAGCATACTTATAAACCGTTTTACCCGAAGCATAACCGACAGTCACGGGATTGCCAAAAAATCGGAAGCGATTGATAAATTGTCCGATCTGATTGGCATCTTGCCAATTTTGACCGCCATCTTTCGTTTCACTGCTAAAACCGCCTTGAAAATCGGCAGATCCCCAACCACCAACCCAACCTTGGTGCTCATCAATAAATCCAACTCCTTCGAGATTGACATTTTCTTGAGGATCGTTGATGCGAAGTCTGTTCCAGGTGTTGCCCCCATCTGTTGTCTTGAGAATCGCGCCTTGATTGAAATTTTCCAAAGAGACAAAACCAACCATCTCATTGAGAAACTGAATTTTCCACCCCCATTCGCCCAACGGCAAAGAGGAACTAAGATCGGCGACTCGGTTAACCCAGGTTTCCCCCCCATCTTCTGTATAGAGCACCACTGGAATTACATTATCGCGACTGGGTTTAGGAATACTCCGATCCGCTTTGCCACCGACAACCCAACCACAATCTGGATTAACGAAATAGTTGTCAATCAAAATTGTGGCATGTTCGCTCATATCCCAGGTAGTCCAAGTTGCCCCACCATCGACAGTTTTCATCATCCGGGCAGGAATATCAGCAGGATCGTTGGTACCAGAAGCGTAAATAACCGATTCATTGACAACTGAAAGCCCACAAATTTTGACCGGAGCGTTTGCCGGGAGATTCGCTGCAATAGTCCAAGTATCTCCGCCATCAGTTGTGTGATACAGGCGTTGCTCTGGAGATACTGTTCCCACCCAACCATTTAAGGGGTTGGCAAAACCAACAGATCTCAAATAAATTGGTCGATTTCTAACGATCGGTGTTTGGAATTGCTGCTGCCAGCTAATGCCACCATCAGTTGTTTTCAAAATTTTACCGTCGCTATTGACTGCCCAACCAATCATCGGATCGACAAACCAAATATCATCAGTTCTCGAACTAGCAGTCGGTGCATTTGTAGCAAACCATTGTAAGTTTGGAGAATTTGTCATGACCAATATTTCCTCTTGCTGATGGATACAATCTGCGGATTACAGGGGGAAATTACGATCTTTCCACTGCTTAAATAAGTTAATTCTGGTCGCTGTCCAAGCACCTTCAGGCAGTAAAGGCATCGATTGCGAGGCTACTACATCTAAAATCGCCTCTGCATTGCTCTTGACATCATCATAATCGCCAAGATTGACTCGAAATGTTGGAATCGCTTTCATATGATCGACATCCATGGGGGAGAATAATTGAGAGATGCCGTTTGCCCAAGTTTCGCCATTGGGTGCGAGGGAAATGGTATGGGCGATGTTTTTGAGAGTCGCAGATACTTCCGCTAAAGCTGGCCGCAACTGAGAGTGGGATGCAGTTCTAGCATCATTAATTAGTGCGTCGCAAGCTTGGGCAATTTCTTGAATTCTCTCTTGGAAAAAGATCCAAGCACTGCTCATCTGTGGGAGTAGTTGCACATCTGCATAGACTTCAAAACTTGGCCCTGCATTCATTCCTGGAAACCCCTCACCTGCTGGCAATAGAGTAATTGCTTTAGCTAAGGGAGAAACAGCAAAAGGCATCAGATTAATAAACGCACTCTTGAGCACATACATCTGCTCCTCATTCTCCTCAGTATGAGCAAAGAAACGCAGGAGTATTTGCAGCATCACCTCATAAAGAGCAACGAAAATCTCAACGACATCACGACTCAAGGTATCGGTAATGATATTTGCCCCAGGAGTTATATTATCTTGCTGAAGACTTAACAGTGGATTTTCAATTACTGGACGAGTAGGTTGAAAACTGGGATCGCTTTGTAATTCTGCTAAATACTCTTCGCGAATTTTGGTGAAATTGGCAAAATGACTGTCAACTCTTTGAGCCGGAGATCCTTCACCCTGTACGATAATTAGATCGATCGCTTGGACTGCTGAAGCTAAGTCTGTAACCTGGATCATTTCTCTGAAAAGTCCCGTTGCCTGAGCTGCGGGCGATCCAATAAACAGTTTTTGACCGAGAGTTTCAAAGCCTTGGCGGATGAGTCCGTAAAGTTCCCCAATGGTGTTATATTCCAGCTTTCTCGGCAGCAATGGTTCTGCTAGAGCCATTAGTCTGGCAAATTCTTGGTCTCTAATGCTCTGACAAAACTGAGTCCAAGTCCCTCTTTGTTCGTCATTGTCAAAATTATTTGGCAGCTCAAAACAAATATAGCGATTCAGCGTAGTTTCATTGAAAGGAGCTAATATAAATTTAAGCTTTAAAGAACTATAAGTTTTAGCTTGGGGGAAATTTGCGCGCCGGAAATATGGTGCTCCGCCGATAGCAGTCAGCAGATTGCTAGCTATTGCTAAATGCAGCATTTCTTGGACTGAAATCTTATTGATTGTCCGTCGCCATCTATTTATTTTTGTTAATTGAGCTGGAGAAACTCCCTCATTTGTGGATTCTTTTAAGCTGAAGGCAGTAAAAAGATATTGGCAAGCAAGGGAATGTTCTAACTCTGCTGCTTGGGAGAGGAGATAAAGCAAGTCTTCTCTGGTTTTGACTTGATTGTCTGTGCTCATAACGCTACTATTATTTGCTCAAGTTTCTAAATATAACAAGACACCTTGAAAAATAGTCTACATTGAGATTGATCGAGCTGTCAGTGAGAAAAAGTGAGTTATCGATCGCGATTCTTGTTGAGTTTTGTAAATAAATGCCCCAAGTACGATCTCGATCGAGATCGCACTTGCCAAAGAAATTAGCGATCGCTTGACTGGCAAACAGGAATCAGCGGATTAATGCCAGCAAAATTGCAAAAATACCAGACTTTGTCCAACTCAATCTCAATTTGAGTATGGGGTTTGTTTAGTTGAAGATTGGATAATTTATCGCAGCGGTTTTGCTTGACTTTGAAGATATTCCAGCAAAGGCAAAACACTTTCAGGCAAGGTTAGATCGTCAAATTTCACCTGATGTGTTCCCTCCTTAGTCTCGATCGTAATCTCGTAATTAATTAAATCTGCCGCATTTTCAGCACGACCACTTTTGGATTGCAGAATTCCACTAGTTTTCACCAAAGACTCCAATTGAGTAGATTCATCAGTGCTTAATGAGTTGATATCCAGATCTAAACCCATTCGCAATCCTGCATATCCACCCGATTGACGAAACTTAATTTTCATGTGTTTTTTAGCTTTATTAAGTGGCGATTTTTCCGGTGACAATCTATCTGCAAAATATTTAGAAGTCATACTCGATCTAGTTCGATCGAGTATAACGGCTTGAATTAAATTAGTAGCAGATAGCCGATCGACAGAAAAACTATTCTCTCTAGGATAGTCTAGGAGCGAGAAGAACTGTATTAATAAAGTTGTACTGGCGATCGCCAATGTCAACACAATCGGTTTGACTAATAACACGACGATTACGGGTAAAATTTCACAACAGGATTAAGTTTGATACTCTGGATGCTGCATAGTGCCACAACAGCCATGCCGACTGGGATATATGCCCAGATGAGCTAAATCGGGATGTCCGGCAAAAGCTTGGGCACCCAATACTTCCCGTAAGGTGAAATGTTTTTCAATCAAAGTGGCATAATCTGGATGGCCATCCGCCTTGGCAATGGCGATTGCCGCCTTAGCCACATCTGCATAAATAGCATTATTAGCTGGAGCTTTTTCGATCGATCGAATGATCAAACCCGCCATATATCGACCAGTTTCATATAAAACGATCGCATCATCGCGCAGACGCGGATTGCGATTAGCTGTAAATATATCTGCCAAAATGTCATAAAAAGCCCCAGTAAATACCTGAGAAATATCATGAACCTCATCACTTACTTCACTGAGTTTCAAGTTATTATCAGCATTGCGTAAACCCTCTGGCATCCCAAACGCATTGCCGAATTCCTCAGCGAGAACAGCCAGAATATTCCGGCGGTGTAAGTCCGATTTGGTTTGGGCGACGATATATTCAACCAGATCTAGTTGAGATAGGATCGTCAAAATCGAAGTTATATCACCAAAAGATTCATGCAGTCCACCCGTCTGGGCTGGGACATTACGAAAAAACCAATTTGGTTTTAGGGCATCTAAAATGGCGTGCCCAGTTTCATGGGCAACCACGTCTAGAGAGCGGCAGGTAAACACATCAGGACTTCCGGCTGGTAGACTATCCGGTTTGAAAAAGAAAAACTTTAAAGCTTTTTCATCACGACTGTAAAAAGCATTTGCAGTTCTGCCTGCTTGAGGATGAACTGAGAGCGGATCTTGATTAGTACCTGTATTCCATTGCCACGGAATTTTGCGATCTAAAACTCGCTGGTACATCGTCAGCACTTGGCGAACGATCGTATAAGTATGTACCGCATCAAAGGCTTTTTCATCGCTAGCCGGATCGATCAGAAAATCTTGATTCAAGTCTGGGGTGACTGGAGATAAACCTCTGATCACGATTTGGGAGTCACTGGGACCTTCTTTGACTTGCGCGTGGATATAAACATCCCTGGGTAGCGCGAGTTCTTTAACTGAGGGATCTTGTTTCCAAATTCGCGTCCGCGAACCAGCAATCGGCGGATCGACTGCTGGGGGCAGAGCGATCATTGCTTCGGCGATCGCTTTGACTTTACCGCGATCTTTATCTGCTGCTGACTGTTTACTTTTTTCGGTTGACATGATGATGTTTCCTATGAATGATATCCCGTCACCAAATTTGGTTTGGTGACGGATTTTTAACACTAGGGCTGTTGGGTTGAAGCATGAAACCCCAAACTATGAAACCGTAATCCCGACCGCACTCCAACCATTTTTGACAGCTTGCTGCTCTAAACTCCCAGCCCCAAATAGCGAACCGGCGACCGTATGAGTCATACTAGCTGCTTCTTGGAACTGACTAAATCGATTGAGATTTTTGAGAGTTTGGTACCAGATTTTGCCAGTTTTGTCCCAAGAATTACCACCTATTTCTAGGGCAACTTTGTAGAAAGCATGATTGGGAATGCCAGAGTTAATATGTACGCCGCCATTATCATCAGTGCCAGTGTCTTTATCGCGCATGTGTTTGGGTTGAGGATCTGTGCCCAGCAGGGGATCGTTATCATAAGCTTTTCCTTCTTTAAAGGTGCGAATACATTTGGCTGTGACTGCTGGTCCCATAATCGTGTCGCCATTCAACCAGTTAGCGGCATTGACATCTTGTTTGAGATACCATTGCTTAACCATTGCGCCAAAAGCATCAGCAAAATGCTCGTTCAATGCGCCAGATTCATCCTGGTATTCTAAATCACTGGTAAATGAAACTACGCCATGAGTTAACTCGTGAGCTACTACATCGATTGCTTTGGTGAATCTGATAAAAATTTGACCATCTCCGTCCCCATAAGCCATTTGCGCTCCATTAAAAAAAGCGTTGTTATATCGCCGACCGACATGAACACTCGACTTTAGAGTCATTCCACGATCGTCAAGAGAGTTACGGTTGAATATTGCTTTGTAAAAGTCATAGACAGCACCAGAGTAATCGTAAGCTTCTTTGACAGCTTCATCTGTGGCTGCTGGATCGCCCTCCGAACGCACTAGTTTTCCAGGAAGTGGAGATTGTCGGTTTTTCATGTCGTAAACCAGGCGATGCTTTGTGCCTGCGGGTGATGCCATAGCTGCCATCAGGGGCATATTGGCAAGCATCGATCGCATGGTACGCGCTTCTGCGGCACTAGCCGTTGCGTCAATTCCTAACCGACGAATTTCCGCGTCTCCAGATTCGACTAGTCGATCGATCACATAGGGTGGCAGAAAGCAATGTAGCGGATTGTGACAAGAGGGATGATTACAAAAAAGCATTTTTGATTCTCCTTGATAAATTAGTAGTTTTTCCAGATGATTAGCTGACGATTTCACTAACTGAGGAAATGCGCCGAATTTTTGCTGGTGCGAGTTCTGTAATCTGGCGCACCTGCCCGCGACGGACATTAGCGAGAGTTTCCGCCTCGACACCAAGTTGCAGCGACAGCCCAGTCATTTCACCAATCTTGGAGATTGGCACCTCGTAAACTGAAAACTCAGGTAGTTCGAGTACTTCAATCTGATTGAGTAGATCTGCTTGTGTGAGGACATAGCCTTTGACATCGATCGCGGGGTTTCCAGTTTCCCGAAAATAAATGGTTTTCCAAAACTGTCTGGGAAGCTGAATTCCCCGATAGACTGGATCGCTATTCGAGAAGATGGGACCGCCCATCACTGTCACTCGTAAATCCTCAACATCCACATCGGCAAAAATGGCATCCTCTAATGCGCCCCAAATACCGTTGGCTGATGACTGATTAAAAGCTTCATGCTGGGGTGTGATATTGGTATAAAAGAACGAGTCTGTATTTGCCTTCTTTGCCTCCGATAAGCTACCCCAGAGCAGATCTGCACGGCGGGCAATGTGTCCGCGATCGAGCGGATTATTTTTGTAAAGATCGTTATCGACTTGGGCATTACTAGGCAGCCTGGGATCTTGTTTGAATTGTATTCCTTTGCGACTTAAGCTCCTCAGCGATCCGCCATCAATGTTCCATGCTACCCAGCGGGCGAAGCGACGCGAACGGCTCATGGATAGAGAGAAATGCATATATTTGATAACTGTCAGCCCACTCACCGCCAACAGATCGTTTTTTACTTCATCAGTTGCGGCTGTAGGCATAGCGATCGACTCTCTGAGAAAGTTTTCGGCATAACCGATGCTCCCTAAAGCCTCAATTACGCTCTCTAAGGGCTGGATCGGGCTGATGCTCAATTTCTCGAATACCGATCCCGCATAACATGCCAGTGCATGTTCGGGCTGATTACCCACTTCTCCAGCAAAATGCAGCCCCAGCATCATATCTGTAATGTCATCGTCATCGACAAATAACCATGCTGAACCAGAGTCACCACCCATGCTAATTTCTTCATTTGCGGCTGGATGCGCTGGATCGGGTCCAATTTCAAAACAGCCGATCTCTTTTGAACCGACTCCCCGGTAGTCAATCCGGGTGGTAACTTGGATGCGCTGGACTATGCCATAGGTGACATCTGTCGTCCGCCCAGACTTAATTACTCGATCTCCCAAGTCTGGCTCGCCAATTCGAGCTACACCAACATTGAGATCGAAGATTTCTGGAGCCAGTTGTCGATTGTCAATCGAGGCGATCGCGCAATCTCCAGCTACTCCTAAATGACTCCGCACCAGTTTCCCCACAATGTTGCGATCGACTCGATTATCATCGTGAGCACCGGGCTGCACAATCTCATCACCGATGTTTCCATCTGCGCCTTGGAGCACATGCCAGTTTGATAAAATGAAGGGAGTACCATTATTTTTATCAAAAACAACACAACCTGCTGTGCCAGCAGAGATGCGGGGATGCCCAATGCTGACACCAGGAACGATCGGATCGATCGCGATTTTCCGTTTGGGAACTGCTAGTTGTTTTACTTCTCGCGCACTCAGATCGTAGCTTCTTTGAATCACATCAGTGGGAACCTCGACACCATCGATCGTGAAAGATTCGGGGATTTTTACCGCACCAATACTTCCAATCTCTTCGAGTGCCACCTTCTGACCGACTGTAAATTGAATACTTAACTCCTTAGTTGGCTTGCCATCCTTAATTTTGTAGCCAATGCCAACAGAAGTGATATTTTCTTGCTGGAGAAAGTGAGCAGATTCTTTGCGGATGAAATTTTTTAAATTTTCAGTTGAAACTGTTTTCTTAGGCATATAATTATTTTCTGAACTAGTTGAGAAGTAAAGAGCTGTTATTGCTGATTTGACAGCGATTGATTTTTAACCAATAAAAAATGCTGAAAAATAGGACTCGATTGAAAATGCTTATAAATTAGCGGTCAACCAGGCTGCTGCGCCGACGAGACGGGCAATGTCAGCCGCATAGTCAAAATCGACAAATGTGTCGCCCTCGCGGTGATAATTGGGATTAGGCTCGGCGGTAGGCGATGTCGGCAACGGCCCCGCAAAGAAATCTTCGGAGGTGACACAAGCTGCATAGCCGCGTTGGTGAAAACTGGCATGATCGCTCCGGCCTTCAGCCGGATCTGGCTGTGTATAAATTTGGGGGGATTGTAAGTTCGGGGATAGGACGGAAACTAACCGTTTGAGCCGTTTCGCCAGGACGAGCGATCGCTTCTGGACGTTGGCGGCAGCGGCATAACCGACATGCACTTCAAAGGAGCGCGGGGGGTTGACGTTGTAGCCGACCATATCCATTTGATATACGCCCACAATTGGTGCGGCGATGGCGGCTTGGGATTTGGCATAAGCCTGAGAGCCGACTAAACCATGCTCCTCGCCGTTAAATAAGACAAATCGGATCGTGCGTTTGGGTGGTTTAATGGTTGCTAATTGTTGGATGACAGTGGCGATCGCCAATACTGCCGCCACACCACTAGCATCATCATCGGCTCCAGGGGCGGGATCGCGATCAGGATCGTAATCGCTAGGGGTATGGCTCGAAGCCGCCGTAGAATCTAAGTGAGCGGTGACTAGGACGATTTCTGAGGATTCGCTCCCCTTTAGCTCGGCGGCGACGTTATCCAGTTCGCGCCCTTCATGCACAAAGCGATTGAGCTGAATCGTGAATTTACCACCACCGATTGTTTCGAGATCTTTGGCTAACGCTGCGGTGACTAAACCAATTTCCGAACTCTGAATATGTCGGCTGTTAATTTTAGTTCCAGTGGCTCCATCTAGCGGTTTGACACCGGCATATCTGTCTAAATATCCCCGAATTGCATCTAGGGTAATAGTTTTAAATTTTGTGACTTCCACATCGCTCAAAGCTGGTTCGACGATCGCGGCTTGAACGAAGCCTGCGGTTCTGGCATTATTACCTTCGCCAAACGGTTCGAGCAAGCTCAGATCGGGTAAGAGCTTGAGATTGTGCCCGTGATATGCATCTTCAAAATGATATTCCTCGATCGAGCGATCTCCAGGTAAAGCAATAAACATGCCCTCAGGAGAAGAAGCCAACACCCATTGTGATTCTTGATCATTGACAAAAAAGCGACTAGATTGTCCCTGGGGATTGAGGAAGCCCGTACTCGTTTGGCGATCGTCCCGCAATAAATATACTTCGGTTGTCAACGGATCGCCTTCACTGCCCAATCGAGCGACCCCAAAGCCCAGATCGTCAAGCTGCGTAATCGCTGTCGTCGTCGCGATCGCATACACTCGATCGCCATGTTCGCCCGTTACATACAAGGGCACAACCGCTAAATCTCGGATCGCCGCTCGCCATGCCAGCTCGGATTGGGCAGCGGTGACACTAACGCGAATATATCTCAACCGGTTGCCGTTTAATACATCCCCAACCAAAATGGGGTGAGGCACTACTTGGAAACCACTATTCCGTGCTGCTTTCCGCTCCTTGCCATCTTCACCAACAAAGAGGCAATGCTGTGGTTTTGTAGTTTGATTTGCGGCGGTAGCCGCGATGCGGAAAATTTCTGGCGAGGGTTTATTAAACCCCACAACCGAACTATAAATCAGTAGTTCTGGCTGAAAAAAGTGGTAAATATCAGCCGCTACCAGCACTCTTTTCATACTGGCGGCTGTTTCATTGCCAGTATTAGAGATAATCCCGATTTTGATGCCACTTTCTGTTAATTGTTGCAGGATATTTGGGATGTATGCATAGATCTCAATCCGCTCTAAATGGAAATCAGGATGAGCAACTGTCGCCGTTCCCAACGTATCCCCAATATCAAAAAAGACTACTGATGCTCTATTTATGTTCATTTCCACACCCTTTGGCGAATAGGTTTTGAAAAACTAATCGGCAGCAAGCTAAGTAAATATTTGATGACTACATCCTATCCGCAGATCGATCGAGTTGTCGGTGAGAAAAAGTGAGTTATTAGCCTAGTAGTATGTAAATTTTTGCAACACAAACTACAAATAGTAGTAATCGCGGATGATATACTCTAAGAATATACAAAACAATACAAATAAAAATATAGAAATCGACAGTAGAGCCTACGGAAGAACTCGCTTTCAGTGCTGAGGAGAATCCAAGATCCGATTTAATCAGCCAGATCGTCAAAGATACTTTTTACAACTGAATAGTTTATGGACGCACAGCAAGCTGTCAGATCGCTCGATCTACTCCTAGATCGAGCGCAGCAAAGAAGACTAAACGATCTAGAATCGACGATCGTTTTAGGAATCTGGGCGGGTGGTACTTATAAGTCGATCGCCGATCGATTATCTTATGAGACGGATTATATTAAGCACGTTGCTGCAAGATTATGGAAATTATTGTCTAAATTATTAGGAGAGAGTATTTGCAAGGGCAATATTCGATCGACACTAGAACGTTGTCAAGCATCGATCTCAGTCAGAGATCGAGACGCACAAAGTGAGATCGATTATTGTGATGAAACAACAACCAATTTTCAGTTTTCGGAGGACTGGATGGTTGCAGATCGATGTCATTCAATCGTTTTTTTTGAATCAGGAGGAATTACTCAATCAGCACAATTGATGACAATCGATGTGCTAGATCGATCGCCGCTCCCAGCAAATAAAAACGATCGCAACCAAGGTTTTCAGGCTAAAGTAATCAAGCAACATCTCCAAACTGAGATTCAATCTTCGATCTTACAAAATCTCGACAGATCGGTAGACTCAGAAAAAAACATGAATAATATTTTTGCGATTTTAAAGGAGCTGGATCCTAATGGGAATGCCATCAACTGTTTAATTATTAATTATTACTCGTAGTCGATCGAGCACCAACTTACATCGCATCAAAATCTTCGGAGTCTGAATTGTGTCAGTTTAAATGATGCCAAGCCATCAATGCTAGCTGATGAATTTCTCGCCAAGGGATCTGATGTAATTGCGCGATCGCCGCACAGTCTGCATATTCTGGATGGATATTGACGATAGAATTATCATCAACCAAATTATTGCGCGCAACTTTTACTCTCACTGCTCCATATTTAGTGACCACAGATTGGATCGATCGCGGCAGGATTGATCGTGTCTGCCGATCGCGACGAATGCCTAATGTGCTGGTTTCTTTAAAGATAATTTGTTCGCAATCAGGTGATCGATCTACAGGACAAATAACGGTTAATAATATACCCGATCGGGATTTTTTCATGCCGATCGGTTGGGTAAATACATCCACAGCTCCAACTGCAAATAAGCGATCGAAGATATAGCCGATCGCTTGGGGATTGAGATCGTCGATTTGGGTACTTAATACTTCGATCGTTTCTAGATATTCGGGACGAACTGCCGCAGTTGTAGACACTGATGATGCTGTTTCAGTGCCCAACCACAGGCGTAAAATATTGGGAATTGGTAACTCGATCGTCCCGGCACCCAAACCGATCTGTTGGAGCTGCATCGCTGGTGGTGCACCAAATTCAGTTGCTAGAGTAACCGCGATTGCCGCCCCAGTCGGTGTGACTAATTCTCGATCAATCTGGTTGCTATAGACGGGGACATTGCGCGAAGAGAATAACTTGAGCACGGCAGGTACTGGTACGGGTAAAATCCCATGAGCGGCGCGGACAGTACCGCCACCGGTGGGTAATGGCGAACAGTAGATCTTGGCAACATCGAGATAATCTAAGCCCAAACAAGTCCCAACGATATCGACGATCGCATCGACAGCCCCGACTTCATGAAAATGCACCTCAGATGGGTCGATACCGTGGACGGCACCCTCGGCGATCGCTAGTTGGCGAAAGATGTCCAAACTCCATCGTGTCGCTCTAGCCGGCAGATTTGCGGCCTCAATCAGCTTTTCGATTTGGGGGAGATTGCGCTGGGGAGTGTCGTAATGATGGTGATGCTGTTCGATGTGATGTGCTGTTGCTGAGGCACTGACAAAGTGAGTGCGATGTTGCGGCTCTAGATTTGGCTGGCTACTGACTGACGATGAGTGCGAGTGTGAGTGTGAATGGTGAGAGTGTTGGCTATGCGTCGAATGCTCGTGGACATGTGAACGATCGTGAGTATGTTCTGGATGTCCCAGGGGCGTTGATGAGGCAATAGCCGTCAAATCGACATGTACTTTGGTGGCAATTTGACCATTGTGATGAACCTTATTTGCCCAGAGGTGATATTCAGCAGCAATTCCCAACCGAGCGAGCTGAGTAGTTAAATATTCGATCGGGACGCCAGCATCAACTAATGCGCCCAGGCACATATCACCAGCGATTCCAGTTTGACATTCTAAATAGGCAATTTTTATCATATTGAAATCAAAAATTGGGTGGCTGACTTAACGATTAATTGCGATCGATCCGGTACTAACAGATCTAAGTTGATAATTAAATTATTAATTATCAACTATCAACTATCAACTAATTCACATGGCTACTCTTTACGAAATCCATCCTCAGACACCACAGATTGGGCGGATCGATAAGATCGTGGCGGCCTTGAAAAATGGTGCAGTGATGCTTTATCCCACCGATACAGTGTACGCGATCGGCTGCGATCTCAATTCTAAGTCAGCAGTCGATCGGGTGCGCAAGATCAAACGGATGTCCAATGACAAACCCTTGACTTTTTTGTGTCAGTCTTTATCGAATATCTCCGAATATGCAGTCGTCTCCGATCCGGCATATCGATTGATGAAACATCTGATCCCTGGTACTTATACATTTATTTTACCAACTACCAAGCTCGTCCCCAAACTCGTCCAAGATCCCAAACGCAAAACAACCGGAATTCGCGTCCCGAAACATATTATCTGTCAAGTCTTGTTGGAGACTTTAGGCAATCCGGTCATTTCCGCATCCGCACACATTCAAGATGAAGATGGCGATGAACCGATCGACAACGTCGAGAAAGCCATATTATTCGATCGACTGGATAAGTTGGTAGACATCATCATCGACGATGGTTCTGAGCCAGGAATAGAAAGCTCGACGATCCTGGACATGACAATAGACCCTCCTGAAGTGATTCGGGAGGGTCTAGGCTGGTCTGAAGTCGCAGCTTGGCTCTAATTTAGGACGGGGAGATTGTGGGACTGAGGGACTGGGGGATTGGATAATAGAGAACTATTTTAAAATCTATCCACTATCCACTATCCACTATCCACTATCCACTATTCACTACTTCCTAAAGCCTAAAGCCTAAAACCTAAAACCTAGCTAGGGCAACGTAAAATCTGATAGCGAACGCCTCTAACCGTCTTATAACGACCGGTAGGACGACAGCGAGTTCGGCCAGTACAAGTGAGCACAGCACGACCGGCAACTCTCCGACCATTGGGACGGCAAGCGGCCTCGGCGGCTGGAGCGAATAAAGCCAGGTTGAGAGAGGAGAAAATCCCGATGCCAACGGCGAGTACCGTTAAAATTTGACGAGCAGATTGATTTTTCATATGGGTGTGTCAGTCAGTATTTTAGTTATCTTCAGTCTCGATCGATGAGATTCCAGATGATTATAATTCTGAGATCTTCCAATTACAATTGGTTGGACTGTAAGACAAGACGATCGGCGTAGATGCGGACATAAGCAAAAAACGATGACTGCGTGCAAGTTGCTGTTTGATAGAATAGGTGATGGTGAATTTTGGGGTTAGATAAATAGTGCAGCGAAAATCTCTAGCAATCGCTACGCCAGTAGGTAGTTTTAAAGGGGCTTTTGCTCATGGAGTATTGACGGCACTAGAAGAAGCCGGAATTGTCGCCGACGCTTATGCAGCGGCTTCTTCATCGGTGATACCGGCAAGTTGGGCAGCGATCGGTCGAGCCAAGGATTTAGGGATAGACTATTGGTTAGCAGGGTTGGCCGCACTAGAGCAACCCCAGCAAAATATGAGTAAAGTCGTCCAGCGCGGAATTCGAGTCTTTAGCAAACAGTTACGGCAGGATCTCTATCAGTCCCACACACCTACTTTATTTATCGCGACTAATGCCGTAATTCACCCTGGTGCCGCTGCCCAAACGCAAACAGCCCTCGCCCAGGATCTAGGCAAAAGCCTATTAAGAGCCTCGGTTGACAAAGATCGCAGTTGGGTAGATACCAATCTGCGATTCACTTTATTTAGTACCCATCACCTCGAAGTTGGGCATCGCATTACCCCAAATAACTATCCAGCGGTGGCTTATGCCTCCTCGCGAATCATGCACGCCTGGGAAATTCCCGCTTGGATTGATGGCAAGCCCTATGTCGATGCGGCTTATACCTGCCTGTGTCCGGTACTAGCGATGGTGGCTGCAGGTTATCAAGAAACGATCGCGATTGCTAACGAACCAGGCACGATGTATCGAGATATGTTTCATATCGATCCAATTCCCAGTCACAGTCATGGCGTTCCCATCCAGATTATTCGTCCCGATGTCCATCTCAAGCAGTTGGGTGTAGACTTCACCAAAGCTACCCCAGATGGATTGCTCGCTGTCTATCGTCATGGACGAGATAAGGGGGCAGAGTTTGTGAGCAAGTGGAATAGACATTAGGCTTTAGGTGTTAGGTATTAGGAGGGCTTTTGAGATGGAAAATTAGAATTACGAAGATCGAAAAAATATCGATACCGATCCCCTCTCTTAGTTGCCTAAAACTTATAATTTCAGTAGCAATCAATACCCTAAAGCCTAAAGCCTACTATCTACCCTCTACTCTTTACCCTCTAACATCTAACCATGACTACCGTCGTCTCGATCTTAATTGAAATACTAGTTGTGATTGGTGGATCGCGACTAGTCGGTTGGCTGTTTCGATCGATCGATCAACCCTTAGTAATCGGGGAAATTGTCGCAGGCATTGCATTGGGGCCATCATTATTAGGCTGGTTGGCTCCAGACTTGTCAGCATTATTATTTCCCGCGTCTGCGATTCCATTTTTAAATGTGTTGTCGCAGATTGGATTGATCTTTTTTATGTTCTTAATCGGATTAGAACTAGATCCCAAATACTTACAAGGCAATCTCAAGATAGCAGTAGTGACCTCTGGGGTGAGTATTCTAGTGCCATTTACGTTAGCGGGGATCTTAGCATTAGTTATCTACCCGATCGTTTCTGATTCGAGTGTTTCATTTACGGCTTTTGCCTTGTTTTTAGGTGCGGCGATGTCGATTACCGCCTTTCCAGTCTTGGCGAGAATCATCACCGAAAATAATCTCCAAAATACCCGATTGGGGACGCTGGCATTGACTTGTGCGGCGGTAGATGATGTGACTGCTTGGTGTTTACTCGCCTTGGCAATTGCGGTGACTAGAACCAATAGTATGGCTGGAGCCATTCCAATTATTATCTATTCATTGCTTTATATTGGTGGCATGTTGACGATCGGCCGGTGGCTGCTGGGGCGGTTGTCTACTTATTACGATCGCACGGGCAAGCTCTCTCAACTGATGCTAGCCGCGATTTATATGGCGGTCGTCTCGTCTGCTTTGATTACCGAAGCGATCGGGATTCACTTGATTTTCGGAGCATTTTTAATGGGGACGGTGATGCCCAAAAACCCCGGACTAGTTAGGGAAATCGCCCAAAAAACTGAAGATTTTGTGCTGATATTTTTACTCCCAGTTTTCTTTGCTTATAGCGGTCTCAAAACGCAGGTAGGATTACTCAATAGTCTCGATCTGTGGCTGTTATGTGCGGCAATTTTGGGGGTAGCGATCGTCGGCAAATATTTCGGGACTTATTATGCGGCAAGGAGTTGTCAGATCGATCGGCAAGAAGCTGCCGCACTGGGTTGGTTGATGAATACACGCGGTTTGACCGAATTAATCGTCTTGAATATCGGTCTCGAATTGGGCGTAATTTCGCCGATCCTGTTTACGATGCTGGTAATTATGGCACTGGTGACGACGTTTATGACATCCCCATTATTGGAGTGGATTTATCCCAAAAAATCGATTCGCCTCGATGTGCAACCCACACCCAGTCAGTCAGTTGCTGACTTGCAACCAGTTGTCAACATGAGGGCGACTAATTCCTCGTTGTCACCGCAACAGCTCAATCTCACTAGCAAAGAAGTCCTCTCACCCACGGGCTATCGGATTTTAGTGCCCGTTGCCAATCCCAATACTCAAGTAGGACTATTCCAACTAGCCATATTGATCGCTCAAAACGATCGCCAATCTGCGATTATCAACCCTTTGAGCTTGATCGAGCTAGAGGAAGACTATTTATTTCAAAGCACACCGTTTGAAGCCAATCGGCAGATCGATCGCCGCTTGCGACAGCTCAACGCGACGATCGATACTCTCGAACCATTAGGAATGCTAGTCGCATCTAATCGCGCGATGTTTCAACCGATCGTCCAAATCGGCTACGATGTCGCCCAAAAAACCGCCGTCATCGCAGCACTCGATCGAGCGGATCTGGTGGTGCTGGGCTGGCATCGGCCTACTTTTACCAATAATCGGCTGGGTGGGAGAGTCGCAAAAATGTTGGGCACGACGCCGGCTGATGTAGCCGTATTTATCGATGCTAGTACAGATCGAACTACCCCTAGTTCATATCAAACTTTATTAGTCCCTTATACTGCCAACCTTCATGACGATCTCGCCGTCGAAATCGCCTTGAGAATGCTCTGGAACGACCGTCAGCGACAGCTCAACCTAATCCAAATTAACTCCAGCGATCGCGAACCTAGCCGCCTCAGTGACGAAATTCAACGGCTGTTGGCCAAGTTACCAACCCAAATGAGTTCGAGAATCGAGATTTCGGTACTAGAGGCGATCGATCCGATCGTCAAAATTGAGGAAATGTCGCGGCACGTAGATCTGACGATTACGGGCATCGGTCGGACGTGGGGACGTCGCAAGCCCCTGCTCGATCGCTATACCGACAGATTGGCGATCCACTGTGTCTCATCGCTACTAATCGTGCGTCGCTACAGTCAGCTTGGTTCGCATCTAAGCTTTGTCTTTGATTAAGGATCGACATTCCACCATCACTTATCGGCGTTGCCACTCATGAATGTTTTCTCAGCTAAATCGATCGGTTTATATAGTCTGGCGATTGGGAGCGCGATCGGCTTTTTTAACTTGGTGACTAGTTACGGCGAAGCCAATGTCAAAGCACCACCACCGATGGCGGGTATTTATCCGATCGTCGCGGAAAATTTGCCCGGTTGTCTCCAACACAAAGCACTGTCATTCAATATCCAACAGTCGGGTATCTATCTGAATGCCAACCTTAATGCGATCGATATCAAAAAGGCAGAGACTCTTAATATTAAAGTCAAAGATCGATCGCCTACAACACCTAACACCAAACCCCGACCGACATTTTCCGGTAGATTGCAAGGACAACAATTGGATTTGAATGGCATAATTCCAACAACCACTTGCCCTGTCCGATCTCAATTACGACTGAGTGGCTCGTTTGTGAAGAGTGGCGCTCAAACCGGTCGGCAGTTACAACAATTAACAGGACAACTCTGGTTGACCGATCTTGACAATCCCCCAGGATCGCCTGTCAATTTTACGGCGACCCAACAACCATCAACGCCATCAACGTCATCCCACTAGGGCAATAGCCGATCTGCTACTAGCCCTCACAATTCGGCGTTGCTGGCTTGAGGTCAGATCTTCGATCTTTGTCAACAAACTGATTTCTTTTGTCTCCCGACTACCAACTCCCATCCGGTGGTACAGCAACTCCATCACGAGGAGAGCCGTTTTCAGCAAAGATCGACTATTGCTTACTGGCCGTGACTATTCGGCAAAGGCTTGTCGGGACTGGGATTGACCAGGAAGATTTGGAGTCGGTCGGGTGCGACCTTGTAGCTATTTTCGGCCATGACACTCTTTTGGGCTTGCGGATCGAAAGAACGATTGAAGTTATTTGTCGTTTGTTCGGTGCGAATCTTCGTATCGTGGACTTCTAGTTCGAGATGCTGCAACTTGCTGCGCTGAGAAAAGCTATAGCCGATCGAGTTGACCAAGGTGACAACGCCGAAGACCGACAAGATTGAATAGGCAACCGATTTTGTAATTAGTTCCAATCCCTGACGGCGATGGGCATAGGCTGGATTGGATTTGTGACGCGATCGCGGACGAGGCGCAGCCGTCTGTGTCGGAGTCGGATCGTTAGCTACCACTGTGTTGGTACTACTCATCGATCGCCCACTACGAGGTTTGCGGCGCTTATGTGGGTATGTTGATGGATCGAGAGAAGGTAGTGCGTTCATAACAACTTAGTGTGACCCAATCGAAATTTTTCCTATTATACGGCTTGTCACATCAATTATGTAAACTTTTTTTTGCGGTGGTGGCCGCACTCACAACTAGCAAAAATCGATCGGCGCATTCTCCCCAAATTAGGTTGCAGTCTCACTTAAAACTCGATCGATCGACTAGGTAGCCAGCGCGATTTTGAAGATCGCGCTGGCCGATCGGTTATTTGTATAATTCCGTGGACAGTCGGAATGCCAACAGACCAGGAATCAGCGCAACCGCCAAAGCAATAAAGACTTGAGTATCAGACATCAAAAATTCCTCCAAACACAGAGATTTTACCTGTTCACAGTTTGCAATAATTTGGGCTGGAGCTGGCGATACTGTAACAAAATGTAGAAACAGGGGAATAGGGGCTGAGTAGCTGTCAACTGTCAACGGAATGAAGACCTACCTATGCTTAACTGTTATAAAGATCCAAGTAGTTAGATGGGGACAAGCTGATTGAATAAATATTGGCAGCGGATCGCGATCGGGACGGTGATCGCGAGTACGATCGCCCCTAGCTGGGCACAACCTACCGCCAATTCGATCGGGAGTGCGGGGATTGACGCGTTGAAATTACAGCGATCTCCATACAATCTGACTGGTAAAAAAATTGCGATCGGTCAAGTCGAAGTCGGTCGTCCCGGCCAGTTTGGCTGGGATAAGGCGGCCAAAGATCCGAAATTCAAACTCGAACAGATCTTTTATCAAGATGGTGCGGCTAAAGCCAATACCCATGTCGAACAGCACGCGATGATGGTCGCTTCCATGATGATCGGTCGGGATAAACGCTTGCCGGGAGTCGCTCCTGATGCCCGTCTGTATGCATCGGCGGTCGGCGCGCCCAAAGATACCGGACAGCCCGAAGAATGCCTCTCCACCCAACACGTTGCCAAACAAAATGGTGGAGACATCCGGGCAATTAACTTGAGCTTTGGGGAGCCGCTCAGTCGCGATCCACGACCTGACGCTAAATTGGATGGGAATGCTCTGTTTACTCAATGTCTGGATTGGTCGGCACGAATCCATAATGTGGCCTATGTAGTGGCGGGTAATCAAGGGAAAGGCGGCATTTCGATTCCCACGGATAACTACAATGGCATTAATGTGGCCTATTCCAATATCCGTCAGGGTATTTATCGCAAGTTAGATTTTGCCAATCTTAGCGAAACACCGATCGGGACTGCCAAAATTATTGAAGATATCGAAGTCAACGTTGGCAATCGGCGATCGATCGGGTTAGTTGCACCTGGCGGCAATCTCCAACTTTACAATTTAGCTGGCAAAGCGATCGTCAGTAATGGCACCAGTTTTGCCGCACCCCATGTCACAGGGACGATCGCCCTATTGCAAGAATTTGGCGATCGTCAATTACGCACCAAAAAAAAGCTGCCAAATAATGTTCGCCCGCATTGGAGTCTCGACGCGCGCCGACATGAGGTGATGAAGGCAGTCTTGCTCAACTCTGCCGATAAAATTCAAGATACTGGGGATGGTTTGCGGCTGGGGATGACGCGAACGCTCCTGTCCAAAAATAATCGCGATTGGACGGAATCAGCCGCCGAGCGCGACCAAAAAATTCCCTTAGATTACCAATTAGGTGCGGGTCACTTACATGCGTTTCGCGCGTATCAACAGTTTAGCCCCGGCCAATACTCCCCGAATCAGCCCGTACCTGCGATCGGCTGGGATTATCAAACCCTCAATCGAGCTGCCTACCGCGATTATGTCCTCGATCGACCTCTCGCTGCCAACAGTTGGTTCTCTGCCACTCTCGCCTGGGATCGACTAGTCGAGTTGCAAGATCGCAACGGCAATGGGGAATACAATCTCGGTGAAGAATTTCGCGATCGCGGTCTCAATCAGCTCGAACTCTATCTGATGCGCGCCGACGAAACCAGACTCGATCGGAGTGTCTGGTCTTCCGTCAGCTCTGTAGATAGCGTCCAACACATCTTCCATCAAATTCGCGACCCTGGTAAATACAAAATTCGCGTCTATTTTCGGCGCGCCGTCAATCTCCCCAGTCAATCGTATGCCCTCTCCTGGTGGACTGTACCAGCTAAGTAATACTAGTGATTATTTATGAAGCTCCTCATCGATCGAATAGAATCGCCAATTGGTACGATCGTCTTAATTACTAATGGCGATCGATTATGCGCCCTAGATTTTGCGGACTACGAACAG
>NZ_JANNDR010000428.1:0-4742 GCF_031378165.1 Chamaesiphon sp. OTE_75_metabat_556 | reverse complement strand
CTGTTCGTCGGGGTTGAGGGTGATAAGTCGATCGCCGATGCCTTCTTTACCGTGGGTGTTGATGAGATCGATCGGGATGACTTCGTGACGCTGGGTGGTGGTGACTAGATCGAGGGCGGTGGGGGGGAGGCCAATATGAAGGAGGTTGTCGGTTTTGATCGCAAATTGCATGGCATGGGTGCCCATGTTGCCGGTTTGGACGATCCGAATTGTGGAAATCGGGATGCGTTTGGCGTAACCGTGGCGGGTGATCAGGATCAGGTCGTCGGTGCTATTGGCGGGGACGCAGCCGACGATCTGTTCTCTGGCACCAACTTTGAGGGCTTGGATGCCTTGGGAAACGCGTCCCATCAGCGGGATTTGCTCGGAGGCAAGGGCGAGGCGCAGCATCCGTGCGCCGGAGGTGGCGATGATGATTTCCCGTTCGTGGGTGAGGGGGGCGATCGTGTGGAGCTTGTCGTCTTCGCGCAGCTTGATCAAAGTGGTACCGCGATTGGTAAGTCCGCTGAGTTCTTGCAAGAGAATACGTTTAATTTTACCGCGATCGGTTAGCAGCAGCAGTTGCTGAAGATCGTCTGGGGCTTCGTCGGGGGTAGGCAGTGTGTAAATTATTTGCTCGTCGGTGTCCTGCAGCGCGGGAATCAGACTCACCAGGATCGTGCCCCGATCGTTACCGAGGGTCGGCGGAATATCTCGGATTTTGAGGGGATAAGCTTTACCATCAGTAGTGACGATCGTTAGTTCTGCATCGGTACTAGTTTGATAGGTTTTAGTGACAAAATCTTGACTATTTGGGTTGAGTTTGGCACCAGTTTTACTGAGTCTTCTAATATATCCTTGCTGGGTAATTTCGACGGTAGTTGGTTGGCTGGGTTCGGCGGCGATAACTTGGAGTTGAGTCGCAGGTAAGATCCGATTGCGGCGTTCTTTGGCGGTGGGTCGATCGTCGATCGATTCCTCACGATTTACAGTTTTGGACTTGCCTCTGGCAGGGCGATCTCGGTCGGATCGATCGAGTGTGGGTGGGTCTAGCTTGGTGATTTTGGTACGCCGATCGTCGGCGAATTTTCGTTTGAGCGATCGCAAATCTTTTTTGAGCGATTTGAGCAGTTCGTTCCGGTCTTGGAGGAGATTATTTAAGCTATTAATTTTGGTATTTACTTCCTGAAATTCAGCCTGTAAATTAGTTTTCTCCAATCCAGTCAACCGTCTTAACGGCATCGCCAAAATCGCATCGGCTTGGGTATCGCTGAGATCCAATTCGGTCTGGAAAATTGCTTTAGCAGTAGTTCCATCTGGCGCGTTACGGAGGATATTAATCACCGTATCGAGATTGTCTAAAGCGGTGAGAATACCAGAGAGAATGTGTACCCGCTTTTGGGCTTGTTCGAGTTCGTTGCCATACTGGCGGGTGAGAGTAATTTCGCGAAATTTGAGAAATTCTTCGAGGAGTTGTCTGAGACTCAGTTGGCGGGGTTGGCCTGCGACGATCGCCAGCATAATCGCGCCAAAGTTGCTCTGAAGGGCAGTCTGACGATACAGTTGGTCGAGGACATTGCTGGGTTCGGCATCACGTTTGATCTCGATGACAACGCGCATTCCATCCCGATCGCTTTCATCTCGCAGATCGGCAATGCCATCGATTTTGCCGGCATTGACGAGTTCGGCAATTTTCTCAATCCAGGCCGCTTTATTGACCTGAAACGGCAGCTCGGTAACGATCAGCGAATCGCGGCGTTTTTTGGATTTGGTGAGTTTGGCGCGTTCGCTGGCAACTTCGACATGGGATAGCCCGCGCACGGTGATAATTCCTTTACCCGTCCGATAGGCATCATGAATACCTTCAACCCCCATAATTTCGCCACCAGTGGGGAAATCAGGACCTGGAATCAATTCCCATAATTTGGCATCGGGGAGATCTGGTTTATCAATTAAGGCGATCGCGCCATCGATCGCTTCGCCGACATTATGAGGGGGGATATTCGTCGCCATCCCCACTGCAATCCCACTACAACCATTGATCAGCAAGATCGGGAGTTGGGCGGGTAAAACAGTCGGTTCCTGCTGAGAGTTATCAAAGTTACCGATAAAGTCTACCGTCGCGGTGCTAATCTCGCTTAGCAGTGCATCATGCCCGATCGGGGCCAACCTCGTTTCGGTGTATCGCATCGCCGCTGGCGGATCGTTATCGACCGAGCCAAAGTTACCATGCCCACCTAAGAGTGGATAACGGGTGGAAAAGTCCTGAACTAATCTGACGAGGGCATCATAGACCGATTGGTCACCGTGAGGATGATATTTACCCAAGACATCCCCGACGACCCGCGCGCATTTGCGATAGGGTCTGTCGGGTGTCAATCCTAGCTCATGCATCGCATAGATAATCCGCCGATGCACTGGTTTGAGTCCATCCCGCACATCCGGCAACGCCCGCCCCACGATCACACTCATGGCGTATTCTAGGTACGATTGCTGCATTTCCGCGTGCAGGGCAATGGGAATAATTTTGTCTGTACCTAGCAGATCTAACTGTTTTACCATGAGTTCAAATGCCTATTTCGATCGCTTAAGTTAATCTTCAGTCTGCCACGAACTGTTCGCAATCTGGGTAGATTGCAAAATAATAATACACAATTACTAAGGGGATAGCTAGGGTGGAGTGGATAGTGAATAGTGAATAGTGGATAGAAATAGAAGTGAGAACGCTTGCGTTCTTGTGATTTTTATCCATGTATTCATTTACTATTCACTATCCACTATCCACTATCCACTACTCCTACCCTCTACTCGGTGCCTTAGTAATAAAATCCCGCACCCTGGGAGTCTGAATCAGCTTGCGGGTGTCGTTGAGGAGTTTTTCGCCCCACAAATTGTCCTTGAGATACTGAATATTGGCATACCGACTGTCGAGGACGATCGCTTTTTCGGCAGTGGTATAGGCTTCGACTTGTTTGCCTTGGGCAAAGAGGGCGACTGCCATTGCCAGCAGAGGTTCGGCGGCTTTGGGGTCGATCGCGATCGCCCGTTGCCAGTTTTGCATGGCACCATTGAGGTCGCCAGATTCGTAGCTAACTAAGCCGATATTATTGATCGCCGGCCAAAATTTGGGGTCTTTTTTAACCGCTTTTTGATACTGAGCGATCGCGTCTGGATACTTGTTTAATTTGTAATAAGCATTCCCCAAATCGAATAGGGCACTATTGTTATCGGGCTTGATCCGCAGTCCGGCTTGGATCGTCTCGATCGCTTTGGGCAGCTCGCCTTTTTGAAAATAGGCCGAGCCGAGCATGAATAAGACGTCTGGATCTTGGGGCTTGATTGCTCTAGCTTGCTGGAGCGCATCGATCCCTTTTTGATATTTTTGGGTTTGGACTAATAAGGTGCCTAAAAATAACCAAGCTTCGTGATTTTTAGGGACGAGTTGGGTTGCTAAAGCAACGCGAGGAATGGCTTGTTCATATTGTTGGAATTGAACTAATCCCGCCGCTTGTCTCAATAAAATCTTGCTGGTATCTTCTAAAGACTTTGAGTCTTGATTGGGAGCATAGGGTAATAAAGCTTGGCTGTAAGCGACTGTTGGCAGGCTGACAATCCCCAAGCAAGCAGTCAGGAGTAATGGATAGATCCGTTTATGCACGATAAGTTAGGTCTAGGTAGATAGTCGAAGAAGATCGAGTGGAAAATCGTCGAGATCGCCATTTCACAAGCAGGGCTTCGGACGATCGATTCCATCATAAGACAGATTTTACAGCTCCGATGATAATTCTCAACTGAGTCAAATCTCGCCTGCCGATCGGTGCTAGCACTGAGATCGCCATTATATCTAAGCTAGCGCACTTGGTGACGGATGGCTGAGATCTAGCACCAGCCAATGATTTGATCGATCGATGCTGCCCACAAATACCAAGATTGCGGGTTTTCACTACCGATCGACCTGACTTTCGTCACTAGTCATTCGCTTTCAGATGGAGTTAAAATTAATGTAAATAAAAGTAACAGTAACAGATCTTAATCAAGGGTCGATTGTCGATCCGCTAGCTGGGTGGATCGATGCTCAAACCAGCGAGAGGTGTGCCAACGATCGGCCAGATCGGAATTTAACCGCAAGATGAGTGAGTCTCGACCGCATATGCAATTACCTGTACTCAAAAATATTAAGCGCCCCTTCCCCCTCGTTGCGGGTATTGCAGCGGCAACAATCGGCATCGTCACCCTTGGCGCTGTCGCTTTTAGCCAATTTAAGCCAGCTCCCAAAATCGATTTAGCCCGCTATACTACCATCGCGAAAGCGCAAGATCTGACCGATCGGATTACCGCTAGTGGTAACGTGATCCCGTTCCAAACCGCCAATATCAGCCCCAAAACTGCCGGACGCGTCGCGAAACTCTACGTCGAACAGGGAGATCGCGTGGTTCAAGGTCAAAAAATCGCCCAAATGGAGAATGCCGAGCTACAAGCTGGCTTCGCGCAAGCACTAGCCAATGTCCAGCAAGCCCAGGCGAATCTGAATAAGGCTAAAAACGGCACGCGCGCGGAAGAAATCGCTCAATCAAAAGCCAAACTCACCCAAGCCCAAGCCAATCTCAATAAAGCCAAAAACGGCAACCGTCCCGAAGAAACTGCCCAGGTACAGGCCAAATTGGCACAAGCTCAAGCCAATCTCAATCTAACTAGATCGATCGCCCCCCAACAAATTGAACAGGCAACGGCGCAAGTTGCTTCTGCCACAGCCAAACTCCAAC
>NZ_JANNDR010000425.1:0-7994 GCF_031378165.1 Chamaesiphon sp. OTE_75_metabat_556 | reverse complement strand
CTAAGGGCAAAACTGGCGGCGATGTCCTCAAGTTTATTAGCTTGCCAGCCGTCTCACCGTTTGTGGGACTAGGGCTTTATGGCGGAGACGTTGCTTACTCCGGCGGCGTACAGTTTAGTCCTGGTGGCAATACCTTTTTTGGGGTTGGTCATCACTCTATTCGCGGTATCAATGGTCAAGTGGGGATTAAATTCTAGAGAGTAGAGGTTAGAGGGTAGAGGATAGTGAATAGTGGATAGTGGATAGTAAATTTGGACAAAAGCGTCTCCAAGTCTCCCAACTCCCAACTCCCCGCAATGATTGCTAGAGTAGAGATAAAGTAACCTAACTTTCCTCCTCAACATGTTGCTCAACCCGACCCAGCGTCAAAAATTAGATGATGGTAACGATCTCGAATTTTATGATGCACCGCGATTTGTGAATCATGTAGATGCCGGATTTATCGATCGATTGACGAGTCTCTACCGCGAACAGCTCAAGCCCAATACCCGCATCTTTGACATGATGAGTAGTTGGGTGTCCCATCTCCCCGACGAACTGAAATTTGCCTACGTCCAAGGACATGGTTTAAACGCCCAAGAGCTGGCCAAAAATCCCCGCTTTGATACTTATTTCGTCCAAAATCTCAATCAAAATCTCCAGTTCCCGTTGGCCGATGCCAGTTTTGATGCGGTTTTAAATACTGTTTCCGTGCAATATCTTCAGTATCCCGAAGCAATTTTTGCGGAGGTTTATCGAATCCTCAAGCCCGATGGGATCGCGATCTTGAGCTTTTCCAATCGGATGTTTTATAACAAAGCGATCGCCGCTTGGCGTGATGGTAGCGAATCAGAGCGGGTAGAATTGGTCGAGAGTTATTTTAACTCGGTACCTGGGTTTAGTACTCCCGAACCGATCGTCCATGTCAGTCAAGTACCCGATCTATTACGATGGCTCGGTGCTAGTGGGGGCGATCCGTTCTATGCCGTAATTGCTCGGAAAGTTGCGTGACGCTCCATTTACTATAAATATGCTCTAAAGGCTTGCGGATCGTACTGGTTGTAGTTGTTGATATTGTTGGGCATTTGCATCTGCCTGGGATAAGTGCGGACGTAATAAATCGAGGATTAATCGATCGCGTTCGGTAAAACTGAGACTAGGACGGTTAAGGATAAAGTTTGCTAATTATTAACCAGAAACTTGATAAAACTTCGCGATTAATTACCGATCGTCGTGTTTATTCCGCCTGTTGAAAATCGCTGCGCCCAAATCCTTGAAAATTCCGCGCCAAGCCGAGAGCGAGATCGGCAGCAACCACCCAAATAAAGCAAAAACAGAATTCATCTGTGCTTGAGCGGTATTGCTAGTTACCGAAGCATCCAGATACACCGTCGCGATCGCGATCGCCAAACCGATCGCACAAGTGCAAATAAAGTACAGCCAATTTTTTTGGCTCGACACTATTAATAACGAGATCGCGATGCCGATCGAACCAAACAGCAAGTTGCCAACAATTAACTCATTAATTAATGCATAATTGCCATTACCAATGGGCATTGCATAATCAATGCGACCGAGATATTTAGATTCATTGAGCAACCAGATGGTGATATAGCCCAGATAGAGAAAGCGGTACAGATGATTCACGATCGATCGATAGCTCCAGGTTTAAACCAATCCATGAGTATTGGCATAGCTCCAGACCGTATTCTCCAGTAGCATCGTTACTGTCATCGCACCCACGCCACCAGGGACGGGCGTAATCCAACTAGCCAGATCTTTGACAGCATCGAAGTCTACATCGCCGACCAATCGTGATTTGCCAGTCGTCGGATCGAGAAGGCGATTGATGCCGACATCGATCACCACTGCTCCGGGCTTGACCATCTCCGCAGTGATCATCTGAGTTCTACCGACAGCCGCGACCAGAATATCCGCTTGGCGACAGACAGCAGCCAGATCCGGCGTGCGCGAATGGGCGATCGTCACCGTGGCATCAGCAGCCAATAGCATCAAAGCTAGCGGTTTACCGACCAAAATACTCCGCCCGACGACCACTGCATGTTTGCCACGAACATCTAATTGATATTCAGCTAATAAGCGCATCACGCCTCCTGGCGTACAGCTTTGCAATCCCGGCTCCCCCCTGACCAATTTTCCCAAATTGAGAGCGTGGAGGCCATCTACATCCTTGTGTGGGGCAATTTCATGGAGGAGAGCAACCGAGTCAAAACCATCTGGTAACGGTAATTGCACTAAAATCCCATCGACCCGATCGTCAGCATTGAGTTCGTGAATGATGGCGGTGAGTTTTTCCTGACTGACATCGGGAGGAAAGTGTTGTCCGAATGACCTAATCCCGACCTTGGCACAGGCTTTTTCTTTGCCGCCGACATAAGCTGCACTGGCTGGATTATCACCGACCATCAGCACTGCCAATCCTGGTGGCCGACCGATTTGGGGCTGAAGTTGGGCGATGTGTTGTTGCAAAGCATCTTGCATCTTGTGTGCCAATGCTTTCCCATCGAGAATGCGATCGGTATTGCCGCTCATAATTAGTTTGGAGGTGGAGATGGGTATTATGACTGATAGCAAGCACTACTACCGATCGGGTGTCAAGACTGACAATCGTGAGTCGAGCTGTGCGTCAAGTCTTTAGCTAGCGGCTGTTACAGCAATTTGCGCTCTCGATCGAAAACGGAGTTGATATAATCACTATATATCATCGATTCTGACGATCGACAGTGACAATAACGCCAACATCGACACAAATTCCAGCGATCGGTCAGCGTCTAATCGCTCACTGATCATCCTAAATTGCTGATATGCGTCAAATTACGGTTTAACTTTTCGAGATTTGTACTTTACTCTAGTTAGTAAGTGCGACTTTAATCGGTCAGTTAACAAAAATCAGCTATGTTCGATTGTCCTAGTAAGTAGCGATCGGGACTTGCCAACCCTCTACCTGGGAGTTCGATCTGCGATCGTCGTCACAGCGTCATTGCCCAGCTAGCAAGTTACAGCTCAGTATTAATCATCTTAATCTGCTCCTTTTTTAAATCTATATTTGTTGAGATCAAATGAAAATTACACTGATTAGTTCTTCGCTTAAGGTTGGTGGTGCAGAACGAGTCATGTCAATTATCGCCAACTATTGGGCTGCTAGAGATTGGCAAGTTACCATCCTCTCCTGCGATGATGGCTCGGCACCACCATTTTATGACCTCGACAAACGGATCGAGTATCGACCGTTGGGAATTGGCTATCACACTGGGTTTAGTTTGGCAACTTTGAGCTACAACCTCCGCCAGATTCGATCGCTCAAAAAAGCGATCGTGGCGAGTCGTCCCGATCTGATCGTGAGTTTTGTGAATACCACAAATATCATGACACTCTTAGCTGCTTGGAGCCTGCGGGTACCGACGATCGTCTGCGAGCATGTCTATCCAGCCTTTGGTGGCTTGGGAAAAATTGGTCAATTCTTACAAAAGTGGCTATATCGTCGCGCAGCATTAGTTACCGTTCAGACTCATAGCGGCTTGTCATTTTTCCCTGCCGAGCGCGGCTACAAGACAGTGGTGATGCCTAATCCTATTGCATTACCAGAGTCAGATCAGATCGAGTCGCAAGTATTTACCGACGATCGACATTTACTCGCCATCGGTAAGCTAGTCCCGCAAAAAGGTTTCGATCTAGCGATCAGAGCCTTTGCCCAAGTTTGCGATACGCACCCAGAGTGGACGCTGACGATTTTTGGGGAAGGGGAAATGCGGGGCGAACTCGAAGAGTTGTGTGTGCAATTGCGGTTAGAAGATCGAGTTTATCTGCCAGGAGTAGTCAAGAATATTGACGCTCACTTACGCAAAGCAGATATTTTCATGCTCTCATCGCGGTTTGAAGGGTTTCCAGTGACATTGTGTGAAGCAATGGCCTGCGGTGTACCAGTCGTTGCCACCGATTGTTTGAGTGGGCCGCGTGAGATCGTCCACAATGGTCAGGATGGATTGTTGGTGGTAACGGAGAATGTAGACGCACTAGCAGTAGGACTCGATCTGTTGATGTCCGATCCGGTCAAACGACAATATTTTTCTCATCATGCACCGAAAGTACTCAACCGATTTGGGGTGGAGCCAGTGATGGCGATCTGGGATGGTGCAATTCGGCAGGTATTGGATGGGCAATCGGGGAGATATAGCAATAGCCAAGATCGTTAGGACATTTTTTTAATTAGTCGGCGTAGGCGGACTTTACATTCTGAGCGGCGATTTCAATCGCTGTTCTGTCCTAACAGCCTTGGCGGTTGCTATAGTTGGGAGTGGGGAGTTGCGACTGTGTTGTCCTCAGCGCGATTTCGGTCGGCGATGCTCGTCCGCCGTTGTTTCCCAACGTTCCTGCAAATTTCTGGACGCTATTGCTAAAAAAGTGAGTCGAGGTAATTTATGAATTACCTCGACTCACTTTTTTGAGAATTAGTTTAGATCGGTACTATGCGATCGCCAATGGGATGACAGCAAGTGCGCCAGCAGCAGCAGCGGCGATCGCCGAGGTCAAACCGGTAGCAAATAACCACCAAGCGGCAGTGGCTGCGGCTTTGCGGGTAGCTTCGGCTTGGACTTGTGCTTGGTGCTTGAGATCGTCCAAGCGGTTTTGGATTTGGGTTTGAATCCGTTCGGCACGATGGAGGACATTGGTTCGGACGCCATCGACCTGATCGATAATCCGGTTGGCATCGGCCGTGGAGATATCATCGCGGGAACTAAGCACAGCCACCAAGGTATCTCGATCGAAATGTGCGAGCCGATCTCGTAGGGCGTCAAAGCCAGCATTGGGGTCGTCGAACAGTTTGCGGACATCCTGGGTGATGCCGTCGTAATTGAGTTCGGGACGTTCCAAGCCATTGAGATAGTCGCGAATCTGGCCTAAAATACCATCGATGACCGACTGGACTTTGGCTTTGATGGCATCGAGTTGCCCGACGAACCGATCGCGCACGGACAACACTCGATCGACGATTTGTTCGGCTTCGGCAGGAGTGATGTCTGGCCGTTGTGCCAGCAAGGCGATAATCGTCTCCCGATCGATATGAGAGAGCCGATCTCCCATGTGTTCCAAGCCCAAACGCGGGTCTTGAAATAGCAGTCCCAGATCGCGTTTGATGCCGTCGGGATTGAGTTCGGTTTTGTCCGTATGGCGGAGGTAATCAGCCAGCGCGGTTTGGAAATCATTGACGCGGTTTTTGGCGCGAATTGCCAGCCGTTGGGGGGTGCGGAGTACCTGACGGATCGTGTCCTGGACTCGATCGACTGCCGCATTGGCTTCGGCTTCGGTGAAGTCGTTGCGCTGGCGTAATAGTTGGACGAGCGTATCGCGAAACTCGTTCCGAGAGGCTCCGCCAACGATCTGCGAAAGTCGATCTCGGATCGATTCTGCTCCCGATTTGGGGTCTTGTAATAAAGTCGTCAGATCGCGTTTGATGCCATCGGGATTGAGTTCCGACTTACCAGTGCGGCGCAGATAATCAGCGATTGCGCTAGTGGTGTCCTCATACTGAGTTTTGGCTTTATCGACCAAAGCAGCAGGAGCATGGATCGCTTGCTTCCAATTGGATTCAACTCGATCGAGGATCTGATTTACTTGGTCTTGACTCAGGTCTTGACGCTGGCTCAATAGTTGTACCAGCGTATCCCGATCAAAGTGAGCTGCGCGGTGCTGAAGGTCGTGCAGACCAGCCTGCGGATCTGCTAAGAGCTTTTGGAAGTCCCGCTTAATCCCCTCAGGGTTGAGTTCGTCCTTGCCAGTATTGCGGAGATATTCCTGCACCTGCTGCCACTGGGTATCGACACGCGCTTTGACCCCAGCTTGTAAACCTTCGGTATCGGCGATCGCCACTTCCAGCACAGGAGTGAGCATCTGGGCGATCTGCACCTTTTCAGTTTCGCTCAGATCGTTACGCTGTTGGAGCACGCTCAAAAAGCGATACTGCTTGATTTGCGATAGCCGCGAATGCAACTCTTGCGGATCGGCATCGCCATCAGTTAGCAAGGTTTTGAAATCTTGAGTGGCTTGGTTATTGAGTAACTGCTGCTTGGGAGTAGCGCGTAAATAGGTATCGATCGCGCCTTGCATTTTTTCGAGCATCCCCGCCGCTTCGGCAGCGCGCACCTCATCGAGGACACGCACCCGCACCCGATCGAGTACTTGCGTCAATTCGACGATCTGCCCTTGGGTAAACACCCCCCGCGCCTGCAATTGGGCAGTAAATTCTTCAGGTTTGAGCGGATCGATCGCCTGCCGAATCGTACGGGCATCCGCATTTGGATCGTAGAGGACATCCCGAAACTCTCGCTCGATCCGACCTGGTGTCATCTGCCACGAGTAAGTATCTCGTAAATAATGCTCGACATCCGCCCGAATCACGCTCGCTCCAGGCGATAGCGTCGGACTAGCCACCTGATCGGTAACTTGTGCCACTTGAGTTTTGAGCTGCGACTGGGCATTCTTGACCTGACCCTTGATTTTTTCGACATCGAGATCGGACAAGTCCACCCGACCCAATACAATCCCCATTACAGCACCTAGAGCTTGCTCCAACTGGCTCGAATTCTCACCCTTACCCATGTCCTGGAGATAGCGATCAAGTTGCTGCGACAAGCCACCTGAGAGCAGATCCTGCGGCTTGCCCGATCGAACCAGCTTCATTAGTTCCCCCAGTCCGCCACCTGACTTCATCCCACCAACCGTACCACTCCACGATCGATCCAACTCATCGACAATTTTTTTGACATCGCGCGGCGCGAGATCCGTTCGCTCCTTGAGCAGATTTTCAAAAGTTTCCCGACTCAGCGTCGGTAAACTATCCTTGTCTAGACCCTTAGTCAGATCCGAATCCTTAAGAATCTTTTCAAACTCAGCGCGAATCTCTTTGATATTCAACTCCGGCGGCTTGACCGAACCGAGTAAATCCTTAAACGACGACTGCACATCCTGCGGATCGATATAAGCCGTCATCTCCCGCCGCACCGCCGCAGCAGCAGCCTCCGCCGATGACACCAACTCCGAACCCGCCGCCTTTATCCCCAAAGCAGCAGTCGCCGTCCCAAACACCGCCTGAAAGCCTCTCGTCGCCGTACTCACTACCGAACCCACCAACGAACCCACCGTCGTCGAACTAATCCAGACCAAAATCGAAAAATAAGCCGCCCAAATCGACAGCCCCACCGTCGCCCCCATCGTCACCGTCGGCACAAAGCTCAACTTCACCGCCAACAAACAAGCGACAAACAACGCGATCGTCACCGTCACCAACGTCCAGACACCAACCGCCGTCCCAATATGTAGCGAACCACCAGCACTGCGATCGGACGACTTATCATCATGAGTTGCCAAACTCAACACCGACATCCCCGCCGCCACCGAAAAATTGGTCAACAACATCTGAAAACCGAAAGTCAAAAACAACCCCGCCACCAACGCCGTAAAAAACTGCGGCCCCGAAAACCCGATCGCCGTCTCCCGCACGATCTCCGTTTGCGCCAACAAATCTCCCACATGTCGATCGATAAATAACCTAATTACCAACATCCTGCGCTCCTAAATAGTTATGCCGATTAAAATTACAGAAAAAATAAGATTAATATCTAACTCATTTAAACCATTCAATCGCTAATTACAATCACCAGCCAACCTCCTTCTGACGGAGTAACAATAGTTAGGGGTAGTCCGAAAGGTAGAGGTAGTGGATAGTGAATAGTGGATAGTGGATAGTGAATGGTGGTTAGTTGTTGAATGATTGGAAATATGAAAAGTTAAATTTCTGCTCATAGCTATTCTGAAATTGCTTTCAAGGAGCTGTGCGATCGCAGTCATCTCCTGCGTTGTCCGCCGGGGGGTCTGGGGGTTCCCACCCCCAGATCTACCTACTGCGCGATCGCAAATATCCCCCCCACCCCGCCTCACACAAATCGAACCTTACGCAGGAGAGTTTGAGAGGCGGCGTCCCGCCTTTCAACGGGGGG
>NZ_JANNDR010000363.1:0-2558 GCF_031378165.1 Chamaesiphon sp. OTE_75_metabat_556 | reverse complement strand
GAGAGACAGAAAGAGTTAAAGGCATAAATTACAATAATAGATAGCGCAAACAGCCCCTTCAATTGACTAAATTGTAATAATGGCATCTAAATCACAACTAAAAACCATTAATGAGATCCTCAAAATTGAGGGAATGACAGTGCTAGTTTAAGATGGTCACTTGCTTTCGCACGATCGTGTAATCTGGGTGTCCAGGGGCAGGCATTAGATCGGCAGGACGGGGGGCAATCGCCGATCCTGCAATCGCGGGTAAACCCCAAGTGTAATCTTCCAGCTTCATTTGCACGGATTGAGAGTTCGTCAATTCTAAATTAAGTTCGATTCCTGCTGGCGGCAATCCAAAAAAGATAAACTTCAATGCTTGTCGTTGTTTAGGATTTAGTGATGTGAGATCTAGAGGTTTACGATCGATCTCCGCTCGTGCGATCGTGCCCTGTGTAGTAAGATCGATGTAAGCAATCGAGGCTTGTCTCGGTGATTTTAGCCGCAATCGTAGAGTTGATTTGCTGCTTGTGGGCGGTTCTAAACGCTGAACTTCCAAAGCGGGCAAATTCATCAAAGGAGCAGGGGCACTGAATCCGGTTGATACTGGAGACAAACCGAATTCAACCTGCTGTTGTCGGGCATTGGCACCCATAATCTGGGCTTTCCAAGGGTCGAGATGGCGATCGCTACTCACCCAGCTTGCTTGACCTCGATTGGCATCCAGCAGATATGACATTGTATTAGGGCGAGGATGCGCCGCACTAAAACCAGAATTGAAGGTAGCGATACTCAGCAAGATGATACCGATTAGCAGCGTACTTCCTGGCACAATCCAGCGAGGCGATCGAGATGTGACAGGAGAAAATGACGCGAACAAGCCAAACTGCGGAATTAATAATCCACACAATAGAACAGTGAAAAACATCTGTAGTGTGGAGAGGGGAGCATTCATCAGTCCCTCAAACCGAGCCATCCAAGAGCCAAAATAGATCTGAACGGGCAGGAGTAAGACAATGCCAGGAACGATGGCAACAGAGAGCAGCAAGATCCCGATCCAGGACTGATTTCTGGTTAAGAAAATCCAGCTCCAGACCAACAGATTACATAACAGGGGAATAGCGAATAAATAGCTGGCTCCAGGCAACCATACACTACTCGCGATCGTTGACAATAGCCAGATAAACAACGCGCCCATCGCCAAATTGTCCATCTGGAAACGTCGGTATAACCAAGTGTAGATTGCCATCATCGTGGCAACCGTTAACACCACAAAACTAAGGTGATATAAATTTGCTTGGTAATTGCCAATCAAAAACACTTGCAGCGATGGATTCAAACTTCGCATCAGCCACCAACCAAGGATCGCTAGGATCGTGACACCGATCGCACTGAGTAAAAACGCGATCGCTCCCAAACTAATACCTTTGAGTGTCAATCTTCGAGCGCGAAATCCAAACCAAATAACAGCTACAAATAGAATGCTCGTCACCATCGCCAACGGCAAAACTTGTGCTTCTGGATAATGCACGACTACGTTGGGCAGGATATTAAAGTAAACTGCATTTTGAGTTGTTGTCAGAGTCTTCAAATCCAGATTGCCAAAGTGTTTGAGGAGGGAAAGCGAGTAGGAACCATTATGTTGAATACTGCGGCGATCGATTTCCGTCACGTTATCTCGCAGCGTGTGGTAGGCGGGAGTATCACCCCCATAGTAGAAGCCAAATCCACCGATCCCACGCGCCGTATACTCCTCTAAATCGCAGCCAATTTGCGCTCCTGGCAATAAACCCCAAAATGCAGGTGAGAACGAAGTCATACGGGGATAGGGCACTGCTTTGACAAATTCGGAGATTAATCGCTGGTTGTTGCGACTGGTAATGTACATGACCGCCGCCCCTCGACTACCCGATGCTTCAAAATTAATCGCCAGCTTCACATCCTTCGCCCAGGGATGCTCGGTGACAAAGGCTCGTGCGCCCAACATGCCAACTTCTTCACCATCGGCAAAGACAAAAATCAAATCGTTATGCAAAGGCGTTCCGGCGCGAATTGCTCTTAGCGTTTCCAATCCCGTCACCACACAAGACCCGCAATCACTAGCTCCTGGCCCAGTGTCAGCAGCATCATAATGACCATCGAGGACGATTGCGCCCGTACTGGCTTTTCCTGAAATTCGCACCAGCACGTTGTTAACTCGACCCACGCAAAAGCCACCATCACCAGGTTGCACAACTGTTGTAGTTTGGATTTCTGGTTGCAGTCCCATCGCCTTCAATTGAGCCATCAGATACTCCCGCACAGCAGTATGGGCAGCAGAACCGATCGGATGCGGTGCTTGAGAGATTGCTTTGAGATCCGGCATGGCTCGATCGGCAGAAAATTCGGTCAGTGGTGCCGTTGCTGGAATTACATTGGGTGGCACCAGTTGCCACAGCGCGATTCTCCACGGGAGAGGCTACGCCAACGCGACTGCGAATACAATAATCCCCAGGATGACCAAACGTTGGCTCCAATGGGTTTTGCCAAGCAGATTAGATTTCTGCATTGTCTGTTGACTCCTGATGAAATAACAT
>NZ_JANNDR010000272.1:0-6606 GCF_031378165.1 Chamaesiphon sp. OTE_75_metabat_556 | reverse complement strand
TCGCTAGATGTGCTCCGTCATGTCAAAACCCTAGATCCGAGCATTCCGACCAAATCCGGCTTGATGCTCGGACATGGCGAAACCGAATCTGAAATTATCGAGACATTACAAGATCTCAGAGCGATCGATTGCGATCGAATCACATTAGGACAATATATGCGCCCCTCCCTCGAACACTTGCCCGTCGTCAAATACTGGACGCCAGCCGAATTCGATCGCTTTGGATCGATCGCTACGGAGTTAGGTTTCCAACACGTTCGCTCGGCACCGCTGGTGAGAAGTTCTTATCATGCGGGTGAATAGGGAACGGGGGAAGAGGGGACGGGGAGACTGGGGGGTGGATAAATTCATGAGATTTACGACTCTTTGGTGCGTTACGCTGTCTTGTCTTGCTGAACCGTCGGGTTCCCCGACGAGCGCAAGCCGCTTGCGCGATAACGCACCCTACTACTATCAATTATCGACGATCGACTATCCCCAAGCCAGTAAGTATATTCAAATCAAAATGTTCTTAGAGGATACACTTTTTATAATTGAAGGCAGGTAAACCTCTTCTCAGGGTGGGTGATTTTGGAGTAGAAGGCGTCAGTTTTAATTCAAACGAATTTAGAACCAAAATTTTGCCGATCGTGCGTTACAGCCGACCGCGATCGAACATGAATATTTAATTTAAACAGACATCACAGTTAAGAGCGAGTCAAAACCCAAATTCAGTACAAAATTCGATAACATCGGGAATATATCAGGAATCATTATGGATCGAGATCCACTGCCAGCATTGATTCAGCAAATGTTAACACCGGAATTTTATCCGCATCCGGTGACGATGCCGATTCAATTGATGCAAACCCATGCATCCTATGTCTTGATGACTGGAGACTTTGCTTACAAACTCAAGAAACCAGTTAACTTTGGCTTCTTAGATTACTCCACCGTAGCCAAACGTCAACACTTCTGCCAAGAAGAAATCCGACTCAATCAACGCGGTGCCAAAGAATTATATTTAGCAGTAGTCGCTATTAGTAAACAGGGCGATCACTATCAGTTTGGTGACGATGGCGACATCGTAGACTATGCCGTCAAAATGGTGCAGTTTCCCCAATCAAGTTTACTCAGCAATCTGTTTGAGTCGGGGGAAATTCAGATCGGGGATATCGAAGAGATGGGTCGAGTCGTCGCCGATTTTCATGCCCAAGCACAAACGAATGAATATATCAGCAATTTTGGGACGATCGAGCGG
Organism: Chamaesiphon sp. OTE_75_metabat_556; assembly: GCF_031378165.1. Classification (NCBI taxonomy): domain Bacteria; kingdom Bacillati; phylum Cyanobacteriota; class Cyanophyceae; order Gomontiellales; family Chamaesiphonaceae; genus Chamaesiphon; species Chamaesiphon sp. OTE_75_metabat_556. The sequence continues at coordinate 5,366 of NZ_JANNDR010000272.1, read as the reverse complement.
ATTAAAGAGTCGATCGATGATAACTATCATCAGACCGAAAAATACATCGGACGCGCCCAGACGCAACCGCAATTTACGGAAACCAAAGCCTATACCGATCGCTTTTTGAGCGAACATGCGGGACTATTTATCGATCGAATTACTCAGGGATTTATTCGCGAGTGTCATGGCGATTTACACTTACGGAATATCTGTCGGTGGCAAGGTCAAACATTGCTGTTTGATTGCATCGAATTTAACGAACCATTTCGGTTTGTCGATACGATCTACGATGTCGCTTTTGCTGCCATGGATCTCGAAGCCAGAGGCCGTAAAGATCTGGCCAATCGGTTTTTAAATACCTATGCCGAACAAACTGGCGATTGGGCGGGATTGCAGGTATTGCCGATGTATTTGAGCCGTCAGGCGTACGTGAGAGCCAAGGTGATGTCATTCTTGCTGGACGATCCGAATATTCCCAGTCAAGAGCGCGCCGCAGCCGCACTGACAGCGGGAGATTATTATCGTCAAGCTTGGGAATATACACGCGATCGACAGGGCAAACTGATCATGCTGGCGGGACTGTCTGGCTCTGGGAAAAGCACGCTAGGGAAAAGAATTGCCGGGAAATTAGGTGGCGTACATCTGCGTTCTGATGCAGTACGCAAGCATTTGGGAGGAATTCCATTGTCAAGTAAAGGCGATGCGAGTCTGTATACGCCAGCGATGACCGATCGCACCTATGGGCGATTGCTCGAATTGGGGGGTAAATTGGCCGCACAGGGCTGGACGGTGATTTTGGATGCGAAGTATGATCGACAGTCTTTGCGTGCTGCTGTCGTCGATTTAGCGATCGATCGAGGAATAACTTTGCAAATCATCCACTGCACTGCCCCTGTAGATGTATTGCGCGATCGACTAATCCAGCGAACTGGGGATATTGCCGATGCGACGGTGGATTTACTTGCCAGTCAACAGGCGGCTTGGGAAGATTTTACGCCAGCGGAAGGAGGGTATGTGAGGACGGTGGATACTGCTCAGGATGTGGATGGGTTTATTAGTGAACTGTAAGGTTGGGAGTTGGGACTGGGGGACTGGGTTGTTTCTGGTGAGGGAAAATTCTTTTACACTAAAAGTATCCCCACATTGCCCCAGATATCATGTCATCATCCGAGCCAGATTTGCGTGAAATTAAGAATGCGATCGATGCTAATAGTAAAGCGATCGCCGATCTCAGTATTTCGATCGCTGGATTGCGAGAGGAAACACGGGTGGACTTTGCCAAATTAGAGGGTCTGATTAATAATATCGAAACTAAGCTCGACGGTAAAATCGAATTGATTCAATCTGAGCTGCGGACGCTGGATGTCAAATTGGAAGAACGCACCCGGATTGGATTTTGGGGGATTTTGGTGCGGGGAATTCCCCTATTGGCCTTAGTTGGTGTGGCGATCGCGTTCTTGTTATCTTGAACATCTCAATCTGGCAGATTTTGGTGTGGGTACCCAGGGTACCCACACCGGTTCGATCTTCGGGAACTTTTAGTCTTCGAGTTCCCAGAGATCTTTGGGAGTATCGGGATCGATCGGGCGTTTGGGGTGGATGATCAGGATTAATTGCGCGAGAATTGGGATGGTCGGAGGGGCATCGAACCATTCGATCTCCAGTTGTCCATCGCGATCGATCGCGAAATAATTAAACTCATTCCACTCGGTAATACTGCGATCGAGGATCGCGATCGTTTCTGCCCACTCGCCACCGATCTTCACTGGCAGCGTATCTTTAGTGGCCGTAATCGCGATCGGATCTTCAGCCTTACACAAGACGCCCCAGCCAGGTAAACTCACCCAGCCGCCCGCCCAGTTTTGCTGGACAATCTGGAACGATCCTGTCCCGACAATTTTGGGGACGGTGGGCAAGATGCTACTGGCGATTGGAAATGCGCCCGCGACAGCGATCGTGCGCGGTAACTCTTCATCTGCTTCCAAGCGATAGATCGGCAGTGGTGGTGCTGGGCGTTGGGGTGGTGCCGTGAGGGCGACGAGCAGTTTTTCGATCTGGGTGCGCGCGCCTTGGCTGTGGGCAAACATCAGTCCGCGTGCGATCAGGCGCGTTTTTTCAGTCAGATCGGCTTGTTGTTTGACATACCGCCAGTACTGATAGGCGAGCGCATCGCCGGGATGGTGAGTAAAACCCTCCGGCGGCTGGCGCATGTAGGAAAACTCCTTAAATGCTTTGGCTACTTCTTTGGAGCCTTCAGAGTCGATATTGCGGTTGTAGAGATAATCGGCAGTGGCCGCCCGATCTTCTTGGCTGAGAATGCGAAGTTCGTATAGACTATCGCTCCCCATTCGGCTGTAATGAGCTTCAGTAGCAGGGGCAACGCCGACGCTCATCATGCTATCAAAAACTTGGGAGCCGACAATAATTTGATTTTGGTGAATCGGTTCAAACCCAGTCGCCTCAAAAATTGCTTGGGGCGTGAGTCCAGTTTTTTGGAGTTGTTGGCACGCTTTGCCCCATTCGACCCAGTTGCTTTCTTTGCGCCGCAACATCAGCAGGATGGCTTCGGTGTCGATGGGTGGTTGGTTCTCAGTGGCTTCGGTCATGGTTGAATCTGTGCGATCGATGATGGATCTTCTATTAGTATCTTACGTTGGTGGAGTCGATGGGAACGAGGGTTGATGGGATTTAATTGGCGGCGGGCGATCGCCAATTGCCGCTCGTTTCATCCTGACGATCTCAGTTTAGCTATTTGGTAGTAGAATGTGCGAGCGAAGAGTAGTACTCCGGTAACTCAATCATTGATATCGCTCTATCCACTGCCAAATTTCTTCATGTACAAACACCTCACACCCGCTCTGTTCAGTGCTAGCGTGGCTATTTCAGTCATGCAGAGTTTACCCGTTCGGGCAATTGCCACTACCCCGACCATCCCGACTGCCCCGATTAGCGACTCGCGTTCTGAGTTGCTGCGCCAACGGATTGTGACGATCGAAACTCGCGCCGGACAGGGTTCGGGGGCGATCGTCAGACATGTTGGCAATACCTATACAATTTTAACCGCTGCCCATGTAGTCAGCGATCTGCGCAATTCGTCTTTTTCGATTACCACCCCCGATCGCCAACAATATATCGTCCATCCCAGCGATGTCAAAATCGCGCCCAACTCACTCGATCTAGCGACGATTACCTTCCAAAGCGATCGCGATTATGCTGTCGCCGAGCTGGGGGATTCCGCTCGGATCGATCGGGGCAAGCAGGTATTTATCGCTGGATTTCACGGTAAATCCTTAAAGTTTTTCCCAGGTACTGTCGTGGCTAGCAGCCGCCAAACGCAAGCCAAAGGTTATGGATTGGCCTTTGGTAGTGTGGATGTGCTCCCAGGCATGAGTGGTGGCGGCTTGTTTACAGAGACAGGTAGTTTGATCGGGATTAATGGCAAGAGTATTGGCACGACAACTGGTTATGTCAGTGCCGCTGACAGTCGCGATCCGAAGTCACCGCGACCCACCCCAAGAATTAAACCCGTGAGCGGTCTGGCGATCCCGATTAATACATTTACCCAAATTGCTACTCAACTCAATCTCGATATCGCGACGACAGTGCCAGTAAGTGAATCCGCCCCACTCACTGCCGACGATTTATTTATTACCGCTCAGGATAAATCAGAAAAAGGCGATTATCCAGGGGCAATTGCCGATTACAACCGCGCCCTGACGATCGATCCCAAATTTCTAGAGATCTATTTTCGACGCGGTATCGCCCGCAGTCTTACCAAAGACTGGCCAGGAGCTGAAGCTGACTATACACGAGCGATCGCCGTCGATGCCGAACACCCTGAAGCCTACTTACATCGCGGCAGTATGCGGAACATCCAATCCAATTGGCAAGGTGCCAAAGTTGATTTCAATACTGCCATCTATCTCAATCCCCATGTTGCCGCTGCTTATTTGGGACGGGGCTTTGCGCTATGCGAACTCAATGATTGTCAGCATGGCATCAAAGATTACGATCAAGCGATCGTCCTCGATCCAAATTCGGCTGAAGCTTACAACCGCCGCGCTTTTGCTTACCATCGGCTCGGTAATAATCGCAATGCGATCGCCAATTATCTCACCGCCGCAGAGCTGTATCAAAAACAGGGCAAAGATATCGATTATCTGAAGACGGTGGCGAAGATTAAGCAGTTGGTGAAGGGGTAGGGAATAAGGAATAGGGGATAGGGGATAGAGGGGCTTAAGTCCCAAATTACACAGCTTACTGCCTAATCCCTAATCCCTATCCCCTATCCCCTAAATCTAAAATGTTGAGCTATGCTGGGAATACTATTTAAGTTGAGAGCGATCGCGGTATATGCGGAAACTGTTAATCTTGTGCTTATTTTGCTTAGGCATAGGGTTTGCCATCTTTAATTTCCAAGGATTGGCAACCAAGGGAGAATTTGACTCGCTAGTCATTGATTTTAAAGAAACTACTTCAGCCACAGAAATAGACAAACAATTGCAGGTGTTGAGCGCGCAGTATCACCTCAGCCCCCACCTCAATAGTCAATTTTCCCAGTCCGAGCAGACATATACCGTCAAAGGCGATCGCGCATTGCTCGACAAACTCCGCGCATCGAGCCTGAGTCAGGATGTCGAAGCGATCGAGCCAAATTATATCTATCGTGCTAGCGTCGCCCCCAACGACCCTCAATACAGCAAGCAGTGGCATCTGCACAGCATCCACGCCGAGCAAGCTTGGGAAGAAAATCGCGGTCAGGGGATTACCGTCGCGATTATCGATACGGGCGTGAGCAAAGTTCCCGACTTAGCCACTACCGAATTTGTCGCGGGTTATGACTTTGTCAACGACAAGATCGAAGCCGATGATGACAACGGACACGGCACTCACGTAGCGGGTACTGTCGCCCAATCCACCAACAATAACTATGGTGTAGCCGGAGTTGCCTATGAAGCCAAAATCATGCCGCTCAAGGTCTTAGCAGCTAGCGGTGGCGGGACGATTAGCGACATCGCCGAAGCAATTAGGTTTGCAGCAGATAACAAAGCCAACATTATCAATATGAGTCTCGGTGGCGGTGGCGAAAGTCAAGTCATGAAAGACGCGATCGAATACGCTTACAACAAAGGCGTCACGATCATTGCCGCTGCTGGTAATGAAAACAATAATTCCGCATCCTATCCCGCCCGCTATGCCCGCGTGATCGGCGTTGCGGCGACCGATGCCCAAGGCGAACGGGCTGAGTTTTCCAACTACGGTGCCGGTGTAGACATCGCGGCTCCCGGTGGCGGACATGGCAGCAAAATCTGGCAAGAGACGATCGATCCGAGTACCAACCAGCCGATTATTGTTGGGTTCCAAGGTACGAGTATGGCAGCTCC
>NZ_JANNDR010000364.1:0-1643 GCF_031378165.1 Chamaesiphon sp. OTE_75_metabat_556 | reverse complement strand
GGGGACATTTATCAATTATCAATTATCAATTATCAATTATCAACTTATTGATAGCCTGCGGCTTGAAGCGAGAACAGATGTGCATATCTGCCCCCAGCTTTAAGTAATTGTTCGTGGGAACCTTGCTCGATAATTGCACCGTTTGCCATGACAACGATCTTGTCAGCCATTCTGACAGTCGAAAAGCGATGCGAAATCAAGACTACCATCCGATCCTGAGTGAGCGATCGAAAATGATTGAAGATATTCATTTCCGCTTCGGCATCCATCGCCGCCGTCGGTTCATCTAAGATGAGAATATCCGCATCCGATCGCATAAAAGCGCGGGCGAGAGCGATCTTTTGCCATTGTCCGCCGGATAATTCTTGACCGCCTTTAAACCATTTACCCAACTGAGTATCGAATTTTTCCGGTAGTACATCGATAAAGGGTGTTGCCATCCCTTTATTGGCGGCAAGTTGCCATTCTTTGCGATCGTCCAAATGTTCGACATCACCGACGCCGACATTTTCGCCGACTGTAAATTGGTATTGAACGAAGTTCTGAAAAATTACGCCAATCCGCCGCCGTAAAACGTCGATATTCCAATCTCGGAGATCCACTCCGTCGAGTAAAATTCTGCCACTTGTAGGTGTATAAAGGTTGGTTAAAAGTTTAATTAGGGTAGTTTTTCCAGAACCATTTTCACCAACGATCGCGAGTTTTTCACCGAGCGGTAGATGCAATGAGATATTATTTAAGACTGGTCGATCGCTACCAGGATAGCTGAACGAAACATTTTCAAATCGAATCCCCTCCTGCACGATTCCGTGAGTAATTCGCCCTTGAGATTGAGGCATCGGTTGGTCTAGGAACTCGTAAAGATTGGCTAGATATAGATTGTCTTCATACATCCCCCCGATCGATGTTAGTGCCGATGCAAAGGTCGATTGCCCCTGTCTGAACACCACCAAATACATCGTCATTTCACCTAAGGTAATGACGCCCGCGATCGCTTCGATGATAATCCAGGCATATGCTCCATAAAAAGCAACAGTACTTAGCAAGCCCAGTAAATAGCCCCAAACGCCCTTCTTAATCGTCAGATTGCGGTCTTCCTCATACAGCATGTTGAAGATATTGCGATACCGCTGTAAGAGCATGTCACCAAGCTGATAGAGCTGTACCTCCTTGGCGTAATCTTCTCGCGCTAATAAGGTCTCTAAATAGTGTTGCTGGCGGGTTTCGGGCGATCGCCAGCGAAATAACCGAAAGGCATGTTCGGAAAATCTCGTCTCCGCAACAAATGCCGGAATTGCCGCCACAATCAGCACCACCACCGCCCACCCCGAAAATCGCCACAGCAAGCCGCTAAAGGTAATTAGGGTTAGTGCGGACTGACACAGCCCAAAGGTGCGCGTAATCAGGGATAACGGACGGCTGGAGGCTTGAGATCGTGCCTGACTCATCTTGTCGTAAAATTCGGAATCCTCAAAATGTGTCAGATCCAATGTCAGGGCTTTTTCGAGAATCGATTCGTTGACGCGTTGTGCTAACAATACTCGTAGTAGTGATTGGCTAATGACTAAGCCCTTCTGAGTGGCAGATAATAAGACGATCGCGATTGCTTCCAAACCCACATACATCAGCGCATGTTGGCGATC
>NZ_JANNDR010000245.1:0-24763 GCF_031378165.1 Chamaesiphon sp. OTE_75_metabat_556 | reverse complement strand
CCTGATGAAAAGAATGAATAATACGAATGGAAATTTGAGGAGCATTCCTCAAATTTCCAGCAGGCAACAAATTAACTAGTTGTGATTAGAAGCTGAAGCCTAGACCACCACTAACGACGAAGCGAGAACCACCAGTTTCCGAATTCGCGAGATCGACTAGCGCAGGAGTAATTTGGAACGAAGAGCCGCCACCAAAAGGAATGGTAATCGGTAGACCAACGCCCAAGTCTTGACCGTTCCAGTCAGCAACTACCGAGACATTGGAGAATAAATTTGTACCGACGCTACCAAAGATATTGATCGTATCGCGACCGTTACGGATATCCCCGACAGTCCGGAAGCGACCGGCACCAGCACCAACTGATACAGTAGTGTTGCTGAAGAAGCCTTGGTTGGGGTCGGGGTTGAGGATCATACTCGCTACACCGTAGCCAGTCCGACCGCCGTTGACACCGCCATCACGAGTCCCGAAACCTCCAGAATTATTACCGAAGGTGATAGCATTTTCATAGCCACCCGCGATCGCAAAGTTGTCACCCAATAACCTGTTGACTTTGAAACTCACACCACCGTTATCGAACATGCCAGCATTACCACGAGTGGAACCTGTATAGGTTGTGGCTACAGCTTCTAGACCTAAGGCGTTGCGAGGATCGCCCAGACCGAAACCAGCGGAGTAAGCCCAAGCTTCAGGATTTTTGGGTGAGGTGATATTGTTGCTGTAGATGTTCGGGCGAGTTTGATTTTGGTAGCCCGCACCGACGAAGAAGCCAGCGTTACCGCCAAAGGCTGTAGGTGTACCCAGACCGCCAACAGGATAAGTACCGACGCTAGTGGAACCAACGATCGCCGGAGTTTGACCGGGAATGCTCAATTTGGAGATCGCCTCATCAGCAGTTACGGCTGCTGTGGGAGTACCAGTGATGGAAGTTACGTAAGTACCTTGAGGGCAAGAAGCGATGTACTTGTTGCCAGGGTTAGCTGCATCTAGCGCAGTCAGCTTGCCGGAACCAACCAATACTTGGTGGATATAGGCAGCGACATCAGCACGAGTGGCTACAGTATTTGGCCCAAAGTTACCACCAGGTAAGCGGCTGCTGTCATATTCGACACTGACAGCTACACATTTTTGAGTTGCAGCAATTAACGCATTTTGACCGTAACTGGGCACTTGTGCCGCGTCGCCGAAGACGCTGTTGAGGTCTAGGGTGCCAGAAGGTTCTAGCTTGCTACCATTGATGAGCGAGACTAAACCTTGAATCCGTAGGAGATTTTGCTTAGGTCCAAAACTACCGGGATAACCAGCTAAAAATCCGCTCCGGTAAGCTTTTTGGATGACTTCGGCTGCCCAGTAATTTTTAGGCACGTCTTTAAATTTGCGTCCCTCCCGAACTGGCTGGAGGTCGAAAGCTTTGTTTAATAAAGCTGCAAACTCAGCACGAGTGACTGGCTGATCTGGTCGGAAAGTACCATCAGGATATCCTTTGATGATGTCTTTCTCAACTAAAACTTTGATAAAAGGTTCTGCCCAGTTGCCAGCAACATCGCTTGCTTGAGCGACTTTGTTGGGAGCTGGGGTCGCAGGAGCTGATGTGGGGTTGGCTTTGACAGCTTCAGCTAAAGGGGTAGAAGCAGCAACTTTATGCAATTGACTCTGATTAGCTACCGTCGGTGCTGCCAGGACAGGACCCATCGCAATTAGTGAGCCTGTGAAGACCGAGCCTAGCATCATGGATGCAATTCGACTGATCTGAGCACGTTTGAGATTAGACTTTTGGTTGTTTTGTTTCATGGTTTCTCTAGTGCACTCCTCACCGGAAAAGTTATCACTTTATATTTTAGTGCAAATTTCCGGAATCGAGAGAAATTAGTTGTTTATTGTATTTTACATAGCGATCGACTCAACACTCAGGTGGTTTTATCCATCGGTTGAATTCACGCATGATTCGCGCGAAGGATGGAACATCCTGAGCTGTGATTCTGTCGAACCCAGCGTTTGACAGTAATAAGTTCAGAGATTTGGCTGAGTACATTTGGTGAAAAAAAATATACTTTAGATGTATAGATCTAACTTTGTCTGAGCTATTTTTTGGTTCTGTCACTTACCAATATAGCTGACTTTAGATTGCTTCAATTCATCAGTACATTCATTATCTTACACCACACGACAATGCTAGTTGCGATCGGATTAGCAAAGGTCACAAATCAAGTTTTAGAATCGATCTAGACCTGATTTTCAACTTGTTAAAAACCGTCGATTGTGTCATAATATCATGTCCACTAAAAGCCAATCTTTGTTGAGTATTGAAGCTACTGCCACGACTCTTGAGAAATCGATCAATGCGCTTTCCAATCATCAGAAGTATACGATCTTGACGTCGATCGACATCTGTTTGTTCCTGATTTCGATGATGGCGGCAATCGGCTTTGAGTATGGGTTCGATCTCATGCCAGTGGAAGTGTTATCCCAAGGGCAGTTTGTGCTGCTAGATGTCGGGATCAAAATTGGATTTTTTTGGTATTTTAGAATTTATCAACAGGTATTACGATACATTGATGGCAGTTTTATTTTCACGATCGCCAAGGCATCGATCGCGAGTTTTATTGCTACGACGATCGTTGCTTATTTATCTGCCGCTCCAGTAATTCCGGCCTCCGTACTGATCGGTGATGGGATGTTGGCACTAATCTTGGCAATCTCATATCGGTTGTGCGTCCGACTCACGATCGGCCGGATGCGTCAGATCGTGTATCCCGGTCGCAATGTACGCGGCATCGTGATTTATGGTGCTGGTAGTGCTGGTTGTGTGCTCGCACAGGCTTTGATTGGCGAAAATAATGGCAAACGGCCGATCGGATTTGTCGATGACAATCAGTATCTGCAAGGACGAAACGTCCAAGGCATCCGCGTCTATGCGCCAGCAGAATTACTAAAGTTAAAAGCCAATACTGGGTTTGAAGAAATTCTGCTAGCCATGCCGTCGATCGAGGGACAGCGCAAACGCGATATTTTGCAGAAACTCCAAATCTTAGGCGTACCCGTCAAGACCGTACCGAGCATTGCCGAAATCTTGAGCGGTCACGTTTCGATTAATCGCGTGCGAGAGCTAGACATTGAAGATTTGCTAGGTCGCAAACCGATCGCCGCCAATCCCGAACTCCTGCAGCACGATATCACCAACCGCGTCGTCTTAGTAACTGGGGGCGGTGGTTCGATCGGGTCGGAACTCTGTCGGCAAATCGCCAAACAACAACCCAAAATGCTGATCGTCTATGAGTTGCATGAGTTTGCACTCTATCAGATGGACATGGAGCTAGGCGAAAACTACCCACATCTCAATAAAGTTGCTTGTCTGGGTTCTGTTACCGACGCCCAAGCGTTGAAAGGGGTTTTGGACACATATGGGGTCGAGACCATCTATCACGCGGCTGCTTACAAACACGTTCCGATCGTCGAAGCAAATCCGGTTTCGGGCATCATCAATAATATCAATGGGACGCTGACGACAGCGCAGTGCGCGATCGCTTGTGGGGTGGGCAAATTCGTCTTGATCTCCACCGATAAAGCCGTGCGGCCGACCAATATTATGGGTGCCACCAAGCGGGTGGCAGAACTAGTCCTCCAAGGCTTAGCAGACCAAACTAATCACAATACCTGCTTTACGATGGTGAGATTTGGGAACGTCCTCGGTAGCAGCGGTTCGGTCGTCCCCCGTTTTCGCGCCCAGATCGCTGAAGGTAAAGCGATCACGCTGACCCATACCGATATCACCCGCTACTTCATGACCATCCCGGAAGCGGCAACATTGGTAATCCAGGCTGGTGCGATGGCCAATGGCGGTGAAGTCTTCTTGCTCGATATGGGCGAACCTGTCAAGATTTACGATTTGGCCACGCAGATGATCCGCCTACATGGGATGGAACCCCATCGCGACGTCAAAATCGAGATCGTTGGGTTGCGCCCAGGTGAGAAAATCTACGAAGAGCTATTGATCGATTGCGATGCGGCACTACCGACTGGACATCCGAAGATTTTCTGTGCTCGCGAGGCTAAATTAGCTTGGAAAGAGCTGTCCCCACAACTGACCGAATTATTAGAAGCCGCAGAGCGTTGTGAAGTCACCGAATGTGTGTCAGCACTTCACAATCTGGTGCCAGAATATCAACCGATGGGACAATATGCGAGAGTAAAATATGAAGCTGTGGCTGCTTAGCTGCTATGGGGATTGAGAAAGTAAACCATCAATCGCACTTTCTCAATTTCCCCACTCAGCTATTCTGGTGCTGATTCTTGGCGTTGGGAAAAGCCCCACGTAAAAATCATCGCTACCATCGCGATCGTTACTATCTCTGGAATCTCCAACTCTGGATAGAGCGCGCGGACTAACAATTTGATCCCTACTAAACCCACTGCAATATATCCAGCATCCTCAAGATGCGTATATTCTGACAACCATCGAATGAATAGCTCTGCCATAAATCGCAGCAAAATAATCCCGATCGTTGCACCCGCAATTACCAGCCAGGTATCGGTTGATACCGCAATTGCTGTCGCCACACTATCGAGCGAAAAAGCCAAATCGGTGACCGCAATAATCGGAATCACTTGCCACAAAGAAGTATACTGAGGTCGCTGTTTTTGGCCATCTTCATCTTTGTCGGCGGTAAAATACTTAAACACCAGCCAGAGTAAATAAGCTGCACCCAAAACCTGAAACTGCCAGTAACGGATGACCCACGTCGCACCCACAATCAGAGTCATCCGTAGGATATAGGCAAAAATCAAGCCAATGTTGAGGGCTTGAGGCCGGAGCTTTTCATCAACTAAGCCTTGGGAAATGGACGCGAGGGCGATCGCATTATCGGCGGAGAGGACGGCCTCTAGTGCGACTAGCACGAGGAGGAGAATGGGCGTGGACAGACCAATGTCTACTGGTAACTCGATCGGTTTGTCTATCATCGATAAGGTAAGTGGGTGGACAAATTTGAGGAACGTTGACCGCAGCAATCAGCTTAGAGATCGGCAACTAGTCAGCATGTCGGATTTTTCAGAAGTTAGATTGTTACTTGCTGACGCTCTTCATTTTACCAAACTTAACCGTCTCTCTACCATTGTTATGGCTGAGTCAGCCCAAACTTACTCAACGCGATCTCCATCAAGCAGTAGGTCACAGCTACGTCGATCGAGTTGACCCACTAATATTTGTTCGATCGATAATAAATACAGCTCGAATTGCTAAGAACTTACTAATCTTTGGTAATAGATTGCCTAAATTTACCGATCCTCACTGGCAAAATTTTTGGAGGTTTTGCAGCTTATGAAGATCTTCTTGGTCCCAATTTTTCGATCGTGCCTAAACACGATCGATCTTTGCTAGATCGTAGCTAGCGCAAAACAGATCGCTGCATTTAACTTGGATGTGTAATTTAATCTCATGCTATCGATCGAGTTAAGATTACAATTATCCTTTCATCAGTAGGCAATCGAGAATGTTAAGATGTTTAATCGATGAAAGTTGCAAAATAGTATTTCTATACTAAAATAGATAAGTAACTTACAAGTCTGTACCCGATCCGGTGCTTGGTGCACAGGCTCGGCGAGGAAATAGCTCTACCAAAGCTGTCACTTGTCCCTCAATCCAAATTCTTACCTATGAATAGTTGCATTTTAATGGCGGAGATTATCAAAAATCCCGAACTCCGGTATACCGCTGACAACCAGATGGCCGTGGCAGATATGTTCGTGCAGTTTGCGCCGCCACCAGGCAGTCGTCCCGACGACAGACACCCGACGATCGAAGTTGTGGGCTGGGGGAATTTGGCAACTGAAATGAAGGAAAATTATAAACAAGGAGATCGGGTGACGATCGAAGGTCGTCTCCAGATGAATACGATCGAACGCGATGGTTATAAAGAAAAGCGCGCCCAATTAGTGGCCAGTCGCCTCTATCACATGATGGCGATCGACAGTCCCACGGCATCAGCCGCACCAGCAGCCGTTAGTGCAGCACCTAGTTCGCCACCACCTAGCAACCGCACGACGACTGCCAGTGTCCCTCGCAAGGAAGAGCCACCAAGCTTTGATGCTGACGACAGCGATCAAATTCCGTTCTAATCCAGGCGCAAATTTACCAAGTGGAGTAGGGATGAATAACTAACTAGTTGTCCCTACTCAATCCCCGATTCTAAAGCCGCTAGCAAGCCAGGTAGTGTATATTCAGTCGCTTCGATATCGACTTTGCCCAATAGCTCTCTACAAGTCGCCGAAGTCTGCGGGCCGATCGAGGCAATCCGGACTCGATCCAACCAACCTGGTGGTAAACTATTGCCGATCGGGTGCCAAAAATTTTTGACAGTTTTGGAACTAGCAAAGGTAATAATATCCACCTGTTGGCGTTGTAATGCGGACAGAATATCGGGATCGATTTCTGAAGGGCATTGGGATTGATAGGCCGCAACTTCGATGACTGTCGCCCCCAACCGCGTAAATTCACCGACTAAAACTTCCCGCCCGCCGCTCTCGACACGCGGCAATAACAGGCGGAGATTGTTGGGGTCGATCGGAAAATGACTAATTAAGGCATCAGCGACGAAATCTGGTGGGATAAAATCCGGTGTAATTCCATGCTGTTGTAAAGATTGAGCCGTTTTCTGACCGACTACCGCAATTTTAACTCCAGCTAAGGCACGGCTATCTTTGCCAGCTCGATCGAGTCGTGCGAAGAAGCCATCGACACCATTGGCAGAAGTTAATATCAACCAGTCAAAATCAGCTAGATGTTCGATTTCGCGATCGAGAGCCGCCCAGCTACTCGGTGGGACGATTTCCAAAGTCGGCAGTTCTAATACCCGTGCGCCGCGAGATCGCAACATTTGGGAAAATTCGCTGGCTTGTCCGCTAGCACGGGTGACGAGGACAGTTTTACCCGCGAGTGGCGCACGATTGGCCGGTGGATCGACAACCACATCTCGGTCGATCGAGGACGTCGATCCTCGGCAATTAATATACTCTCGCAATCTCACTACTTGGCCGATTACGATTACAGATGGAGATAGCTCCGCGCCCTCTGTCTCCGAGATAATTCCGCCCAAATCAGATACCCAAACTTGCTGTTGGGACGTTCCCGCCCACCGAATTATCGCAATTGGGGTTGTAGCGGAACGATCGTGTTTTAAGAGCTGCGCGACGATCTCACCCAACTGCCTAGCACCCATCATCATTACCACCGTTGGGATGCGAGCCAAGGCATCCCAATCGAGATCGTCGGGGAGATGGGCACTAATTACGGCAAAGCCGCGACTCAAAACTGGATCGGTGAGCGGAATCCCTGCAAGTAATGGCGCAGCCAAAGCCGTAGATAATCCCGGCACTACTTCAAAGTCACACTCAGCCGCTGTCAACGCATCGATTTCGGCGGTGACGCGCCCAAAAATAAAGGGATCGCCACTTTTGAGTCGGACGACAGTGCGATCGGTTTGGGCGTATTCTACCAATAACAAATCGATTTCGGATTGGGGCATACTCGGTCGGCCACCACGTTTGCCAACATTGATGAGCTGGCAGTTTCCTGGGACTAAGGCAATCAAGCTCCGATCGACCAAAGCATCATAAATCAGCACTTCCGCTTGAGTGAGAATTTGTTGCGCGCGAATCGTCAAATAAGCGAGATCCCCTGGCCCCGCACCCACAATGTATACTTTGCTCATCAACCGTGAATTATGAATTATTTATTGAGAAATTCTATTGAAGACAGTGTGAGTGACTATTTTTCAGGGATGGATCGCGCCTTTGGCAGTGCAATTTTCTCAAGTGAGCGCGATCTGCTAAATTCTCTGCCCGATCTCTTAAGTTGACACCGTGCAGATTCCCGATCGGATAAACCTATCACAGTATCACAAATTGTCGATTGGACTCGCCAATTATGACAAATTGGTGTAAGAATATAATATGATTCCCCATCGATCGATCGCTAATCCCGATTGCGTCGATAAACGCTGTAAAGCAGCACTTAGTCCCGACCGGATCGCTCGTTGGCGAAGTCGATCGACAACGGATTGGGGTAATTATTCACCAGCCGCAGTAGCCTTGCTACCGTGCTAGGCACCCACTACCAGGTAATAGCTTTCATCAAATATACTTAGTTTTATCATCAAAACATTAACATTGTGTAGATAAATATATGGTCTTGCCAACATCAAGTCATAATCTAGACGCTCGATCGGTTTCATAAATAGGGACATAGTGGATGAACAACGGCAAAGTCAGAATTTACGAATTGTCAAAGGAATTGAATTTGGAAAATAAGGATTTATTGGGAATTTGTGAAGGCTTAAATATTGTAGTAAAAAGCCACAGCAGCAGTATCTCAGAAACAGAAGCAGAACAGATCGTCAAAGCCGCTAACGAGAAGTTTCCCGATCGGCAAAATAAGGCACCTCGTCAAATCCTTGCGGACAAGGTGGATTCTGCCACTGCACCGAAAAGTGATGTCCCCAAATCGCCCCCAAATCTCACCTCTGTTGCCACTAGTAGTACCAGCCAGAGCGTGCCCCCACGACCAACCGAACCCAAAACTCGCATCTTGCAGATCGAAAACAAAAGCGATAATCAGACTAAACCATCATTGATGCCCCAACCGCCTTTGCAAGCTCAACAACCACCGTTGCGACCTTCAGCACCTCAATCGCCAGCCAGCCGTCCCGTCGTTCGGCCAACACCCGTTGGCGAAGGTGCGACCGTCCGTCGCGCCGAAGCCAGTGGGGAGGCCAGTCCCAATCGGGCGGCCAGAGTTGGCAATCCCGTACAGCCGCCAGCACCCAAACCCCAGCTATCCGGACCCCCAGCTCGTCCCAGCTCAGAAGATGCCTCATTAGAAACAGATCGTGGTGATAATAGTCAGAATGACTCCACTCCAGTAGCTCGCTCCGCAGCACCAAATAAGCCGATCCCGAAATCGCAACTGGCCAAGAGTGATGCGGCCCCTCGTCCAGTCGTTGGTGCCCCCACCCGTAGTCCTGGTACGGGAGTCCCGCGCAAACCAGTTGCCAAATCCGAAAGTGACGCACCACCTTTGAACCGTCCGCCAGCGCGGATCGTGCAAATTAAACCGCAGGGTAGTAGTCCGACCAGACCTGGTGCCCCAGGCAAAGATGGTGCTGCCACTGAAAAAGATGATGGGACACCAACGCCGATCGATCTCGAACTCAAGCGGCCGCCGCTGCGAAAACCAGTTAATAAGGGTAAAGGCTGGAGCAAAGAAGAGGAAGAAATCGAAACCGCCAAGGCGAAAGTACCAGCCAAAGGCAAACGGGTCAAAACAGTCGTCATCGATGAGGATGATGAAGACGACGATCTCGATGGTAACGATAATTCCACTGAAACGATCGTCAGTCTGTCGATCGCCCGACCGGCCAAGCAGAAGATCGGTACTGGTGGCGGCATTCGTCCCGCAGCAGTTCCGGCTCAACGCAAAAAACCCGTGATGAAAGGGGATCAGCAGGCCAAAGAACGGGGGAACAACAACAAACGCGAACAGAAAAATACGGTTGAAAAGCCCGAATCGATTACGCTGATGGGCAGTATTACCGTCCGCGATCTCGCGGAAATGCTGATGGTGCCAGAGACCGAAATCGTCAAGCAGCTCTTCTTCAAAGGGATTGCAATCAGCGTGACGCAAATTCTCGATGCGGGTACTGCCACGATGGTGGCCGAAGAAATGGGCGTTGCTGTCGTCACTGGTGTCGAACAAGCTGCGGCGACGAAAGTCACTGAGATGCTCGACATTGGCGACTTCGATTTACTCCAACGTCGTCCGCCAGTCGTGACAATCATGGGTCACGTCGATCACGGGAAAACTACTCTCCTGGATGCCATTCGATCGACCAAAGTCGCTCAAGGCGAAGCCGGTGGGATTACCCAACATATCGGTGCCTACCATGTAGACATGGAGCATGAAGGGACAACCCAACAGGTAGTCTTCCTCGATACCCCCGGTCACGAAGCCTTTACTGCCATGCGGGCACGGGGCGCGCGGGTCACAGATATCGCGATTCTCGTTGTGGCTGCCGATGATGGCGTCCGTCCCCAAACTATCGAAGCTATCCGTCACGCCCAAGCAGCGGAAGTGCCGATTATCGTCGCGATCAACAAAATTGATAAGCCAGGAGCCAACCCAGCTCGGGTCAAACAGGAATTGATTGCCTTCAATCTCCAATCAGAAGATCTCGGTGGTGACACGATCATGGTAGAAGTCAGTGCCCTCAAAGGCGAAAATCTCGATACCTTGCTAGAGATGATTCTACTAGTAGCCGATGTCGAAGATCTTCAGGCCAACCCCGATCGCACCGCGCGTGGTACGGTCATCGAAGCCCACCTCGACAAAGCCAAAGGTCCCGTTGCTACCCTATTGGTACAAAATGGTACCCTCCGGGTCGGTGAAACCCTAGTTGCTGGACACGTATTTGGGAAAGTGCGGGCAATGGTAGACGACAGGCTGGCTCGCGTCGAAGCTGCTGCACCATCTTTTGCCGTCGAAGTCCTCGGATTGAGCGATGTACCGCAGGCGGGAGACGAGTTTGAAGTCTTCACCGAAAAAGAAGCTCGTGCCATTGCTGATGTCCGTTCTGCCGAACGCCGTCAATCGCGACTCCAGCAGATGATGGCTTCGCGTCGAGTTACCCTCAATAGCTTGTCGGCTAAGGCACAAGAAGGCGAACTCAAAGAACTCAATTTGATTCTCAAAGCTGACGTGCAAGGTTCCGTCGAAGCAATTCTCGGCTCCCTGCGTCAGTTACCTCAAAATGAAGTTCAAGTCCGCGTGCTGCTCTCCGCCGCAGGTGAAATCACTGAAACTGACGTCGATTTGGCTGCTGCCAGTGGTGCCGTCATTATTGGCTTCAATACTACGCTAGCTAGTGGTGCCCGCGCCGCCTCTGATGATGCCGGTGTCGATGTCCGCGAGTACAACATCATTTATGCCCTCTTGAGCGACATTCAAGGCGCGATGGAAGGTCTCCTCGATCCCGAACAAGTCGAAGAACCATTGGGTCAAGTCGAAGTCCGGGCGGTATTCCAAGCCGGACGCGGTAATATTGCTGGCTGTTATGTCCTGTCTGGTAAGGCATTGCGTAACTGTAGCATTCGCGTCCTCCGCAAGAACCAATTGGTCTTTGATGGCACCCTCGACTCACTCAAACGGGTCAAGGATGATGTCCGCGAAGTCAATGCTGGCTTTGAATGCGGAATTCGCTTAGATAAGTTCAATGACTGGGCTGAAGGTGACATTATCGAAACCTTCCAAATGGTCAGCAAACGTCGGACGTTATCGCCTGTATAGGAAGTAACGCGATCGACCGACAAGAAACCCAACTTCTTTAAAAGAAGTTGGGTTTCTTTTTGAAAATGTGGAGGTAATCAGTGGGGTGCTAGTGTTATTGGACTATTCACTATTCACTAGTCACTATTCACTATTCACTAACTTAATAGTTCTCATCCGCATAGTTAGCATCCTGATAATCTGGTTGATAACGGGATTGGTACTCTGAATCAGATTGCCGTTGCGATTCGACCTCAGCCATCGCGGCAACCGGATCGTACTTATTCACATCCTTGATATCGATTTTCCAGCCAGTCAATCGGGCAGCGAGCCGGACATTTTGGCCTTCTTTACCAATTGCTAGACTCAATTGATCTTCAGGTACCAGGACATGCGCCTGCCGTCCCTCTGGATTGACCAACCGGACTTCATCGATCCGCGCCGGACTCAAGGCATTGGAGATATAGGTCGAAGGATCTGGTGACCAGCGAATCACATCGATTTTCTCACCTTGCAATTCATTGACTACTACCTGAATCCGCGAACCGCGCGCGCCGATACAAGCCCCAACTGGGTCTACATCGCCTTCTAATGTATCCACCGCAATTTTGGTACGGGGGCCGACATGTCGCGATGGTGGGCTAGCTTCGCGGGCTACAGCCACGATCCGGACTAGTTCTTCTTCGATTTCGGGGACTTCATTGGCAAAAAGTTCGACAACTAAACCCGCAGCACCACGCGAGACGAGCAATTGGGGGCCGCGTTGGGAGCCTTCGCGGACTTTTTTGAGGAAGACTTTAAATGTCCGACCGATCCGATAGTTATCGTTGGGCAGTTGCTCTTTTTGGGGTAGTTCGGCTTCGACATCCGGCTGTCCAAAACTACTATTGACCGATAAAATCACTGACTGCCGCTCGAAGCGGAGGACTTTACCCATCAAGGCCGTACCTTCAAATTGCTCGAATTCTTCTTGAATGATCTTGCGTTGTTGATCCCGCAGTTTTTGAGCGAGTACTTGTTTGGCCTGAATCGCCGCCATCCGACCGAAATCTTCGTGCTCGGGTGTGACATCTAGTGTTACGGATCTACCGATCAGATCCAGTAAGTTTTCTGTGCCAGGGTCTTCTGTCGGATCTTGCTCTAAGCTATCTCTGATATCATCGATCGAAATCTCCCGATCTTCATCATTGACTTCTTCGACGATCGTTTTAATGGCTATGACTTTAAAATCTTCTTCTTCTAAATCAAGAAATACATCAAAATTATCAAAATGATCTTCTTCAAATTGCATTTGATCTAGATTTTGCGATCGCCGATAGCGTTCGTATCCTTTTAACAATGCTTCACGCAAAGCTGATTGGACAGCCGAAGCCGGAAGATTGCGATCTTTGCTAATTTCCTCAATCATATTTCTTAATTGAGGGATGCGGACATTGTTTTTTTTCTGGTCTTTAGCTTTTGACATATTTTTTAGTTAAATAAGGTCTAATAATTTAATCGCAATGTAGCTCGCAACTATTGCCGATTAAATTAGCAAATAAATAATTACTGAGCGCAGCTAACCGTTATCGTCTAAAGAAACTTTGCCGACTACTGCTCTGGGGATAGTGACGGTGCGACCTTTTTGGCTGAGATAGATGGCTGTCTCATCCCGTCTAATCAGTTGTCCTTGCCATTCGGTTTTGTTATCGACTGGTTCGGTAGTCGTGACTTGGACGGCAAAGCCGCCAAAGGCATTAAACTCTCGATCGGTCGTGAGTTCTCTACTCGTACCGGGGCTAGATACTTCCAATGCATAAGCAAATGGAATTGCCTCCGCAGCATCCAGTGCCGCATCCAGAGCGCGACTCATCCGTTCGCAGTCTTGTAATCCGGTATCGGCATTGGGATTGCGGATATCTACCCGCAGTGAAGGCGGCCGTTCGTGGGTATGAAAGACGATCGCAACGACCTCTAGTCCCAATTCTGCGGCGAGTGGGTTTGCAATATCGGTAATTTGAGGAATCAGGGGATGAGCCATACATGTAGTAACAAGGACTAGCAACTAGTTGCTGATAAAAGTAATGTTTGCCAGTAGGTAATAACTAATTTCAAGCTCGATCGATACCCTGAGATGTGAGCGGTGGTGATGAGTGGCTTGTTGTTTACTTTGGAGATCGAAGGCATCGGTGCGATCTCAGCGGACTTGTGTCAGCGGCAGCAAACAACAAAAAAAGTGGGGTTCGACCCACTCCTGGTAATTTATTATTCCAAGAAGCATAGGGACTAGCTAAAAAATTAGCTGGTCCCTGTTTTCTATATTAGCAGAATTAGTAGAGTTTTGATTCGAGAGTAATATGATAAGTAATGCCTACAGGAGCGCGATCGCCGCAATCGAGTGAGTCGCGCGCGCGCCGATCGATTAACAGTCAGCACGAATAGCTGTGAGATCGGCAATTTACCCATCTATCCATTTCGCCCCAATAGTGACAATATGACTCTAAATCTCTACTTTCTGCGTCACGGCCAAACTGCATCCAGTCGCGGTAACTTATTTTGCGGATCGATCGATCCAGCCTTGACACCCGATGGAGAAGAAATGGCTCAATTGTTTGCCAAAGCCTATGCCAGCACGCCTTGGGAAGCGATTTATTGTAGCCCCAAAGAACGCGCGATTTTGACTGCCGAACCTTTAGCCGATGCGCTGAAAATGAAGCTAGAGTTACGAGACGGATTGCAAGAAATTAATTATGGTGCCTGGGAAGGCAAAGATGTCGCTACAGTCGATGCCCAGTACCACGATGATTATCTGCGCTGGCTGGCCGATCCCGGCTGGAATCCCCCCACTAGTGGCGAATCCGCGATGGCGATCGCTGCCCGCGCCCTCGCAGTCGTTGAGGAAATTAGCCAAAAACACGCCACCGGTAATGTTTTGGTCGTTTCCCACAAAGCCACAATTCGGATCTTGCTGTGCAGCCTCCTGGGCATCGATGCTGGGCGATTCCGTTATCGGCTGGGAATGCCAGTCAGCAGCATCAGTATTGTAGAGTTCGGCGCACACGGTCCCTTGCTGAAAGTCCTCGCCGATCGATCGCACTTGAACGATCGACTGCGCGATCTGCCAGGAACCTAGGATTAGAGGATAGGGAGTGGATAGTGAATAGTGAATAGTGAATAGTGAATCGGATTTGATGCTCGATTCTCAAACTAACTATCAATTATCAATTATCAACTCCCTACTCCCTACTCCTTACTCCCTACTCCCTACTCCCTACTCCTTAATCCCCGTACTCGCAACTCCTTGAATAAACTGCTTCTGTCCGAGCAGAAAGAGTAACACGATCGGTACAGTGGCAATTACCACTGCGGCCATCAGGAGTTGCCAGCTATTGGTAAATTGTTCTTGAAATTCGGCTAAGGCGAGTTGAACAGTCCGCAATTCGGGACGGGTGGTGAAAATCAGGGGTTTGAATAAATCATTCCATTCGCCGATAAAGGTAAATAGAAACAGTGTCACCAGCGCAGGGCGAGATAATGGCAACATAATCCGCCAGAGGACTTGAAACCGATTTGCGCCATCGAGCATCGCTGCTTGCTCCAATTCGATCGGGATCGTCATGAAAAATTGCCGTAGCAAGAAGATCCCAAAGCCACTGGCAGCAGATGGGAGGATCAGACTAACGTAAGTATTAAGCAGATGCCCCCACTTAAGGATTAAAAAGACCGGAATTACCAGAAGCTGGAAGGGAATCACGAGTGTCGCTAGTACCACCAGGATTAAAGCTTGGCGTCCCCGAAATTTGAGTCGAGCCAACGCATAACCAGCCAATGCCGAGGTGAAAATTTGCGCCGTAGTCACAGCCAAGGCGACAAACGTGGAATTAGCAAAGGCCAAAACAAAATTACCGCGTTCCCAGGCGACTTGATAATTGGCAAACGTCACCTGGGTAGGGAGATTGAATCCAGTTGCCGTCGTGCCGATAGGGGTAATGGAAGTGAGCAAGGCAACACCTAATGGTGCCATCATCAAGCCAGCCCCAACCAGCAGCAGGAGCCAGTTGAAAATTTGCCACCATCGAAAATAGCTGGGATCGGAGAACTTATGCACGGTTTTGGTCGGCGATCGGTTAAGATAGAAGGGTTTGAAGATAGTAATAAATCTTTAGATTAATTAGCAAAACATTTACGATCGCGTTATAAGGTGCAGCCACCGATCGGAGAGCGTAAAATTAAATATTATTCGGATACACGGGAGAAATCTAACTTATGGTGCAGATTGCGGCCAGTTTGGAACTTAACTTTACAAGCGAAACCTACAAAGATGCCTACAGTCGCATCAATGCCATCGTGATCGAAGGCGAACAGGAAGCGCATGAAAACTATATTACCTTGGGCGGACTCTTACCGGACTCCCAGGAAGATCTAGTCAAGTTGTCCAAAATGGAAATGCGTCACAAGAAGGGTTTTGAAGCCTGTGCGCGAAATTTATCAGTCACTCCAGATCTGGAGTTTGCGAAAGAATTTTTTGCTCAGTTACACGAAAATTTTCAGGTGGCAGCAGCAGCAGGGAATATCGTTACTTGTTTATTGATCCAATCACTGATTATCGAGTGTTTTGCGATCGCGGCCTATAACATCTATATTCCCGTTGCTGATGACTTTGCGAGAAAGATTACTGAAGGCGTAGTCAAAGATGAGTATATGCACCTCAACTTTGGCGAAGTCTGGCTCCATGACAATTTTGAAGCCGCCAAAGCCGAATTGCAAACAGCCAACCGTCAAAATCTGCCCTTAGTCTGGAAAATGCTCAATAACGTCGCCAAAGACGCCAACGTATTGGGGATGGAGAAGGATGCTTTGGTTGAAGATTTTATGATTGCCTACGGTGAAGCTCTCAATAACATCGGCTTTAATACTGGTGAAATCATGCGGATGTCAGCTTATGGATTGATGGGGGCTTAGGTAATTGATAATTGATAGTCGATCTTTCAAGCCTTTAGAGCCAAACAATTCTACAGGTTTCCTGTGAATTTGCTCGATCGATAACAACTTTAGAAATTATTAACTGTTTAACCGATCGCCTCCTGGCTGACTAGCTATGAGGCGATTTTGTTATGTGAATAATGTATTTCTTACCCAGGGTTGTAAGATTTGGACGATCGATACTAACCCCAACCACAATAGCAAGCTAGATCGGGTCAGATTTAAAGCCTGCTGGATAATCTCAGCAGTAATGGGTTGTAAATCGTCACCCAATAACGGCTTATGCTGAATTTCTCCCCGATAATAATTTACGCCCCCAACTCTGACCCCCAAGGCGGCGGCATAGGCACATTCACTCCAGCCAGAATTGGGGCTGGGATCTTGGCGGGCATCGCGCCAACAGAGTCGCCAGACAGTTAGGGGTTTACCCGAAATCATACTCAATGTCAGTACAGCTAGCCGACAGGGTAGCCACGTCAGGATATCTTCAGATTTGGCACTACACCAGCCTAAATCGGCGTATGGCTCGCGTCGATAGCCGACCATCGAATCTAGAGTACTAGCAGCCTTGTAGGCCATTGCCAAGGGCACAGCCCCCACTACGGGGATAAGTATGCCGACGATCGCGTAAAATAATGGAGCCATCACACCATCGATCGCATTTTCGGTGACAGTTTCTAAGATAGCCCGATCGATCTCGGGAATAGTTAACTTGTCAGTATCCCGCCCGACATACATCCTCAGTTTCGATCGCGCCAAATCCAGATCTTCAGCCGCAATCGCCACCAGCACATCCTCAGCCGCTCGTCGCAAACTTTGACCCGCCAAGCAACTCGCCAGCAAGATCGATCGCACGGCAATTCCCAGCAACGGATGTAACTGATCGCAACCATAAATCAGCAGCCAAGTCATACCCCCAGTACCCAGAATTAAACCCCAACATAACACCACCCCTGCGAACCGCCGCGCCAACGGTCGATCGAGATATTTCAGCGCGGCTGTGGCAACTCGATCGATCGCCCAGCCCATCACCTGGACGGGATGTAACCAGCCCCACGGATCGCCGATTAGGTAGTCTAGTATGGCGGCGATGAATAGAGGGTAAAGGGTAGAGAGTAAGGAGAAAGGGAGTAGAGACAAAATTAGGTAATAGGTAAATCGATCTCGATTGAATTTCTTAGCCGCAACATCCCACTTCCTGTACTTGTACACCCCAGCTAGCAAACCCGCTTTAATCTGGCACGGTGGTTGAGGGCGGTGCTGTTGTCGGCTTGATTTGACTGGGATTGCTGGGAGGAATGCCTTCGATCGAAATCAGAGATTCCATAATCGACTTGACAATTGGCGCGGCCACATTACTCCCAAAGGCTTTCTCCTTACCTTTCGGCTCGTCGATCGCCGCAAACACAACATAGCGGTGTTGGCCATCTACAGGTAGAATGCCGACAAAACTGGTGATTTTTTTGTCATCCTGCTTATAGCCACCGCTGACGGCTTTTTGAGAGGTACCAGTTTTGCCAGCAATTCGATAGCCAGGAATTTGAGCTTTCTCCCCAGAACCTTTTTTGACGACATCTTCCATCATCTCCAACACTGCTTGGGTATTGGCGGGGGAAAAGATCTGATTTGGTTCGGGACGATTGGAACGATCCATCCGCACGCCGTCCCGATCGAATAAGCCTTCGACGACATGGGGCGTTACCAACTTACCACCATTGGCAATACTCCCAATCAGCGTCACCATTTGGATTGGCGTCAGTGAAAATCCCTGTCCAAAGGCCGTATTCGCTGGATAAATCGGCGAAGCGACAAATTCACGCCGACTGCGGACTTCACCCCGCGCTTCTAAGGGCAAATCGATCCCCGATTTTTGACCCAAACCAATTCGTTGCAGCCAATCATAATAAAGATCTGGTTTGAGCCGCTGCATCATTTTGACCATGCCCACGTTACTCGAATGCTGCAAAATTTGCGAGATATCCAGCTCCCCGTTCCCTTTTTTATCCGAGTTACGAATGGTGTATTGGCCGACAACGATCCTGCCACTGTCAAAGAGCTTGGTGTGGCGATCGATCACCCGATTTTCCAGCGCGATGGCGACAGCGATCGGTTTGAATGTCGATCCTGGCTCGTAGAGATCTGAGACAGCCGCATTTTGAAGCAAGGTCGAAGCGCGTTCTCGACCGACAACTTTGCTGTAGTCCTCAACGTCGCTAGCGTATTGATTGGGATTGTAAGTCGGGGCGACAACTAGGGCGCGGATCGCACCCGTATCGGCATCCATGACGATTGCCGTCCCCCGACGTGCGTTCCATTCATTCATTTTTTTTGTCAACGCTTCTTTGGTAGCCCGTTGCAGCCGCAAATCGACTGTCAGACGTAGTTTCAAATCATCGGTATGCAAAAAATCTGGCGTGACTCGATCGGGTAAGATCGACCCCTTATTACCACCACTTTTGGTCAATTGATACTGAGCGACCTTCCGCTCCAATAGCAATGATTGACTCAATTCCACTCCTGACCGCGCTTTGTGCTCCCAGTCTAAATAACCCAAAAATTCGGCGACCAAATCGTTCTGGGGATAAAATCGCGTATGGTCGGCTTCGCCTTGGGTGATGTCCAATCCCTCTAGTTTCAAAGCTTTAAGTCGATTGCCGACCTCTTCAGCGATCCCATTCCCGATCGGCACGCCAGTTTTGCGCTTTTGAAATTTGGTGACTAACATCTCCACTTTCATCCCTAAAATCGGCGCAATCCGTTCGGCCATATCCACTGGCGCGATTTTCACTTTCAGTCCAGTGCGGGGTAAACCTTTGCCAAATTTCACTTCTCCAAAGCGGCTGGGATGAGCATAAATAGTATAACTAGGTCGATCGATCGCCAGTTGATTATTCGATCGATCGACGATCGTCCGCCGAGGTACGAATGGCCGTTGGGAGATCGTCTGCTGCCGTTGAGCTACTTGTTGCAAGTTGTTTGCCTGCACTACCTGCAACCACACCAATCTAGAGAGTAACCCCAAACTTCCCAGCCCCAATACCAGCCAGATATATACTAATCGAAATCCAATATTTAGCGGCAACAACGATCGCGATTGCCGCACGGCACCTGTTGCCAGATCGCGATCCGATCTGCTCTCCGTACGTGCGGATGGAACTTTTTGCTGGCGATTATTACCCACTTGTCCTGGTTTGTGCCGACGGATATTGCTCATTCAAATAATATATCTGTGATAAAAGGCACAGTAAACTTTTTGATTCGATTGTATCTTAACGAAAATGTAACATTTAGCTCGATCGAACTGACAAAATCGGTTAGGATCTGAGCACGCTGTTGCTATCGATTTTAAAATTAAGTGCGTAAAAAGATGCATAAATCAACATTTATATCGATTAGTCAGTCAACTTAGCACATGTCCAAGTAATCTAATTGCTAGCTTGTGTTCGGGTGCTGGTTATACATTTGCTTTACAAAGCAGTTGGCAAGTATCTATGCAGGCAACAGATCTAAGCTATTGTTGATTACAATATCCACAAACCTAGTTGTTACAAATGAAGCAGCAAAGTAGTTCAATCGTAACTCTAGCACTAATATTAGCGGCTGGTGGCATTAACCTCAAAGCTATTGCCCAAACTGCTGCCGATAATTTCCCCCTACCCACATCGGTGAGTGCGGGAACTAAAGTGCAGATTGATGGCTCCAGTAGCCTGCAAGCTGTCAATCAAGGACTCAAAGATCGGTTTCAAAAGCAATTTCCCGGTACGGATGTCACCGTACCAACCCAGTATCAAAGTAGTGATAGTGGCCTCACAGCCATCGTGCAAGATAAAGCAGACCTCGCCGGGATCGGTCGCGCGCTCACAACCGCCGAAAAAGCTGAAGGTTTGACGGCAAAAGCGATCGGCAGATCCAAAATCGCCATTATCGTCAAAGATAGCAACCCTTACAAAGGAAATCTTACCCTCAAAGACTTCGCTAAAATTTATCGGGGTGAGGTCACTGATTGGTCGCAATTACCCAGCGCCAACGGTGCCAAAGGGAAAATTAAAGTCATCGACAGACCCGATACCAGCGATACTCGCCGCGCCTTTGCTAACTATCCCGTTTTTCAGAACGGTAAACTCAAAACGGGGAGTAACGCTCAAAAGCTCTCTGAAGATTCGACGCAATCAGTCGTCGATAAGCTCGGTGAAGATGGGATTGGTTATGCACCTGCCGACCAAGTCAAAAATATTCCAGGGGTTAGATCGGTGACGCTGCACGGTACGCAGCCAGACAATCCCAAATATCCCTTCTCGCAGCCACTAGCTTACGCTTACAAAAACAAAGGCGGCAAAGTAAGTGAGGGTGCCAAAGCATTTCTCGGCTATGTCGGCGATGCTACTGGCAAACAGGTCATTCAAGAATCGATCGCCGGTGGTGCCGCAGCCGTAAGCACTGGTACGACGCCAACTGCCACGGAAACAACTACCACTGGCACGACAGAAACAGCTACCACTGGCACTAATGGGGCTACTGGCGGTACGACCGGGACGGAAACTACAACTACCACTACCACTAATAAAGAAAAAGGTGGATTTCCATGGTGGATACTGCTCTTGCCGATCGGTGGACTACTCTTATGGCTTTTGGGTCGGAAAAAACCTGAAGCCGCAGCACCAGTAACGCCAGTCCCAGATACGACAACTGGAATCAAGCCACTATATCCACCACCACCATCCCGCACGGCGAGAGGTGATGGTCTATCTGGCGATCTGTCTGGGGACTTATCCTCGAATTTGGGTGGTGGTTATCGTCCTTCCGGCGATCTGCGATCAGGCGATCTGCGATCAGGCGATCTCTCTGGGACAATGCCTCCACCAACTGCCACGAACACGCCAAATATTAATTTTAATGGGGTCGTCGATCCGATTAAAAATACCACCAACGATATCAATCTCGCGGGTGGTGCGGCGATCGCGGGTGGTGCCGCAGCTCTGGGCGCACTGGGCAAAGGGATCTACGACTCGACCAAAGAGACAGTTGGCGAGCGAGCGAGCGACTTACAGCTTCCCGAAATCCAAGCGCCCGACATCGACCTCTCAAATCCCCTGGAAGGATTGAAAGATAAGTCTTCCAATCTCATCCCCAATTTAGATCTTAACAACCCCTTAGAAGGGATTAAAGACAAAGCTGGTGACTTCATTCAAGGTGGTGGCGCAGCCGTAGCTGCTGGCGGTGCGGCCATTGCTGGTGGTGCGAGCAACTTGTTTAATCGCGACCATCCAGAATCATCAGGTCTCAATCTGGAAATACCCGATGTTAATTTATCAGGTTCAGCAGAAGGCATCCAAGCGAAAGCTAGCGATCTCATCCCCAACGTAGATCTCAATCCAACCGGTGACGGTGGGTTATTCGATCGCGTCGGCGATTTCCTCAAAGATGGCGGTGGAGCCGCTGCTGCGGGCGGGGCTGCGGCCTTAGCTGGTGGTGCTGCCCTCGCTGGCGGTGCGGGTCAGTCAGTGAGTAACTTTTTCGGCGGTCAAAAGGATGCAGATTTATCTGAAGACCTATCCCTAGAAGTGGGTGCAGACAACGATCCATTTAATTTTGGGACTCCATTAGAGTCGGTCAAAGACAAAGCCACCGATGTCGTCGCCGATCTCCAAAACGATCCGTTTGACTTCAGTAATTCTTTAGATGGCATTACTGACAAAGCTGGTGACTTCCTCAAAGGTGGCGGCACCGCAGTCGGTGCGGCCGGAGCCGCTGCTGTTGCTGGTGGTGCTGCCCTATTTGGCGGCGAGAAAAAGGCGGAGATCTCCGAGCTAAATCTCAACGCTGAAGATACCTTCGATCGCGATTTAGAGGCCATCAACCTCGATGATTTGGACGAAGATCCCTTTGCGGGCTTATCCGATCTGCTCGGTGAAGAAACTGGCGATATGGAAAAAGACACCATCACGCAAGAATCTAGCGGCTTTCTGGACGGCTTTAAAGATAAAGCCGCTGGGTTGTTAGATGATGGCAAAAACCTCGGCGGTGCGGCTCTAGCTGGCGGTGCGGCTGCCACTGTAGGTGCTGGGCAAGCCTTCCAATCTTTCTTTGGGGGCAAAGAGACTCCGACTGAAGATCGGGGCGAAATGTCTGGCAATCTCTACAGCGAAGGTCAAATTACCCTCGTTTCTCCCAGTCCGACTCAAGCTTATGCGCACTGGGAAATTCCCGTACGACTCAAACGACAGTTGCGAGAGCAAGGCGGTCAAAAATTGGTAGTGCGTCTGTATGATGTCACCAATTTTGATTCCAATATCGAGTTGCCAACTACGTTCCAAGAGTTTGAATGTAGCGATTCAGCTTGGGATTTGGAAATTCCGATCGGTCAAAGCGAACATCGTTATCTAACTGAAATTGGTTATGTCACGGGCGATGGTCGCTGGTTAATGCTAGCGCGTTCGGCTCCTTTATGGATTCGGGCAAACCAGGGCTAGTCAAGATTAAATAATCGATCGGAGCAGCAATTCTCAAGCTTGAGAGTTGCTGCTCTTTATTTGCTGCCAATCGTTCGCGATCGATAAGACATATTCAAGCGCATCAAAGCAATTATCCCCGATCGACCGATCTCAGCGATTGTCGCAATCGCAGTAATGTCGCTGTTTGATAAAGATTGAGCGGGAGTAGCGACACTCCCTCTAGTCGCGATTGTACCCAACCTTCCCCCCAATACCATTCGTGGTAACCATCGACGCCCTGGCTCAGGAGCAATCGCAACCCTTGGGAATTGACTCGATCGACTTGAGCTTTGACCACGACAGGGCCGAAACTAGTCTCAAACTTAGTCCCGACCGTCAGCAGGTCTTGACTGGCAAACTTCATTTGCTGAGGAAACAGCCACTTAGTCATTGCTGACGGCGATAATAATCGATCGCGAATCGTGCTAGGGGTCGCTGGTACTTCAATTCGCAATTCACTTCGTTGAAAATTACCAAGCATGATGAGAAGATCTTAATTAGGGTGGGTAAGAATGACGAGTGCGAGACAGATAGTTATGCCTATATCCTAACGCTAAATTAATTCTCGATCTACACGATGGCAGCGTGATAGACAGCCTCAGCCACAACGAGGAGGCATCGATAGTCCAAATCCGCCACCAATTGTAAACCTGACTTTGGCGGCGATCGTCTTTTTCGCTATAATCAGTGGCTACTGCGATCTACCGAACAAATTATGTCTCGCTCCCATCCTGACTTCGATCCGCTCTCCCTGACCAGACGTCCCCGCCGCCTGCGCCGCAATCCCAGTATTCGCAGCTTGGTCAGTGAGACACAGCTCACTGTTGACGATCTGATTTATCCGATGTTTGTCATGGAAGGGGAAAATCAGCGTGTAGAAATTGCTTCCATGCCAGGTTGTTATCGTTACACACTCGATCTGTTACTCAAGGAAGTCGCCGAACTAGATACTTTAGGTATTAAAGCGATCGCTCTATTTCCCGTCGTCTCCGAATCCAAAAAAGATGAGAACGGCACCGAAAGTTACAATCCTCAAGGACTAGCACAGCTCGCGGTCACCGCGATCAAAGCCCAAACGCCAGAGACGATCGTCATTACCGACGTCGCTCTCGATCCGTTCACTACTCACGGCCACGATGGTGTCATCGATGAAAACGGTGTCATCCTCAATGACGAAACGGTCACCATTCTCGTCAAAATGTCCATATCCCAAGCCCAAGCTGGC
The DNA here is from genome assembly GCF_031378165.1 of Chamaesiphon sp. OTE_75_metabat_556. Classification (NCBI taxonomy): domain Bacteria; kingdom Bacillati; phylum Cyanobacteriota; class Cyanophyceae; order Gomontiellales; family Chamaesiphonaceae; genus Chamaesiphon; species Chamaesiphon sp. OTE_75_metabat_556. Next base: position 770 of record NZ_JANNDR010000245.1, on the reverse strand, counting down.
TGCGACATGGTTGCACCTTCCGACATGATGGACGGACGCATCGGGGCAATTCGGCGCGGCTTGGACGCTCATGGCTTTACCGATGTCGGCATTCTCGCTTACTCAGCCAAATATGCTTCGGCCTATTATGGCCCATTTCGCGATGCCCTCGACTCCGCACCCAAATTCGGCGACAAGAAAACTTACCAAATGGACCCAGCTAACGCCCGCGAAGCTCTAGAGGAAGTCGCCCTCGATATCGCTGAAGGTGCCGATATCGTGATGGTCAAGCCAGCTTTGGCGTATCTCGATATCATCCACCAAGTCAAGGCCAACTGTAACGTTCCCGTTGCCGCTTATAATGTCAGTGGGGAATATTCACTAATCAAAGCTGCTGCCCAACTCGGTTGGATCGATGAAAAGAAGATCGTGATGGAAACTTTGCTAAGTATCAAGCGGGCTGGAGCCGATTTAATCTTGACCTATTTTGCCAAAGACGTCGCGTTAATTTTGCAGAATAAGTGATGGCAGCCGAATCGACGTCGAGACTATAGATCGACAGTGCTGATGCTAACAAAGATCCCGATCCGATCGCTGTTACCACGGATGTCGCATTAATTATTTTGCATAATAAGAATAAGTATGCGATCTCATCTGGGTTCTTCATCGATCGCCCGTCGCCTTCTTCCCCTGCTGCCATCTCGAACTATGAATGTGGAGAGCGATAAATTTTGTAGGTAACAAGGGCATAATGAAATAACTATCGGCAACTTAGCTCCAGCCAATATTTC
>NZ_JANNDR010000239.1:0-11042 GCF_031378165.1 Chamaesiphon sp. OTE_75_metabat_556 | reverse complement strand
TCAAGCTGTTAGCTAGTAAATATCAATTGATATTTACTAGCTAACAGCTTGGGGAACATTTAGAGTGAATATCGCTCGAAATGTTTAGCGAGATCGAGCAAGCAAGATTGGCGATGGGTACTTTGGTAAAGTAAGCAGCAGCTAGAAATAGATAGGTATTATCGATCGCTTGATATAATCGGGTTACATATATTCAATTTTACGGAACTGCATCACCATGACTATTCGCCGTCAGTATAGTTTGCCAAACTGTACCCTCGTTCTCGACGGGTTGAGTGATGGCACCTCCACCTCTGGCGTCTCCGATCCACGTCCCGTCATGTCCAGTTTATTTAATGCTGAATGTCACTTTGTCGGGTGCGAACGGCCATTAGTTGGCGGCCGAGATTTTTTGACTAGTCTCGTCACGACAGTCAGCAATTATGCCCAAGAATTTCTGAGCGGGATTCCGCACCCAGTCAAGTCGCCAGCCGCTAATAGCATCGTCTCCCTCGTCAAAGGCGAACGCGCGAATATTCATCAATTGGCAGCGACGCTAGATCGTGACGCCGATCGCCCTAGCAGTGGGACGGCAATCGTCGAGAACCAGCCCACACAGATTAATTTATCGACGGTGCAACTGTTCGATCTACTCGAAGCGATCGATCAATTTCTCGCCGACAGACGGACGTTGCCGGAGATCATGATCCCGCTCCAACCAATCGCCAAAGCGATCGCCAAACCGATCGCCGCCCAAGCAGTACCAGCAGGATTGGGACTGGCGAGTTTAGTCGTGGCTGGTTTGATCGGCTATGCACTGCCCGCGCCCCAAGTGACAGCACCAAAATCGAGCGCACCGACACCGGTAGTTGCCCCCAAAACGCCCAACGCTACCGCGCCAGATCCCGTCAAACCAGCCAGTCCACAGCCGGCTGCAAGTACCTCGCCAACCCCTGTTAGTGCGACACCGGGCAAAACTGGAATCATTACCGAAGCGACCCAAATCGGCTTTCTCGAACGCAAACTCCAGCGCGATCTCCGCCAAAATTGGCCGACAAGCGATCGAGTTAAGCAAGCTGCTAATTTCCAAGTCAACGTCAATCAAGACGGCCAGATCGTCAGTTATCAGCCCACTGGGAAGACAACTGCCGACCAATCCAAACTGACGCCACTCCCCAAACTCTCCACCAAAAATACCGACCCCAATCAAGCGATCGGCAATTTTAACGTTGTCTTCAATCCCACGGGCAAAATCGAGATTCAACCCGCCGTTCCAGTTCAGGGCACGATGAATCTCGGCAAAGCCATTAGCGATCCCAAATTACAGACCAATCTCGCCACCCAACTCAAAACCACACTCCAGAAAGCGATCGCGCCAGGGAAACCGATCGATTCGCAAAATCTCAACTATCGCGTTGCCGTCACCGCTACTGGTGAAATTGCCGATTACGAGGCCGCAGATCCCCGCGCTGCCGATAATCAAGCCAAAACTCCCTTACCTAAATTAGCCAAATTCAATCCCCAAGCAGCAATTTCCCAAGAACCCCTGGCTCAATACCAAGTCATCTTCCAACCCGACGGCAAAATTTTAGTGACGCCAAAATAAATTGCACCGACGTGTGAACATATTGCGCAGTGTGCGGTTGACAGCCCTAGTCAGGACTGACAAAATAGAGGTTATATGGACAAACTTACGCCACCGCAGCCGAAGTCAAGATCGTGGCAATTGTTGCCCTATACCCTACTGGGAACGATCTTGTTTGCTGGGGTATCTAGCGCTCATTTCGATAACCAATTTTTCTCGGTCTATCTAGTCTTACTCGCCGCACAATTGGGTACAGTCGGGATCTACTGGATCGTGGGTTGGCTAAATGCGAAAAATCGTCAAAATCTATAGCCAACTACTGACTTATCTATGGAGCAAATGATGAGGAACCGAACGGCAGCAATCTTAATTTGCTTTTTTGGCGGCTTTTTTGGCATCCATAAATTTTATTTAGGTAAGAATGTTCAAGGCGTCCTATATTTGATTTTTTGTTGGACGTCGATTCCCGGCTTGATTTCTTTCTTTGATTTTCTCGGATTATGCTTCATGTCCGATCGCGAGTTCGATGCGCGATTCAACTATGATACTGCGCCAACTGCCCTCAATCGGGGGACGAGTTATCCAGTTGTCTCGCCCAGTAAATCTGCCAAAGATGCGACGGCGACTTTGTACGAACTCAAGCAATTATATGAGGATGGCATTATTACCGCAGAAGAATACGAAGCTAAACGTCGGAAAATGTTAGATGAAATTTAAGTTAGTGGAAAGTGAATAGTGAATAGTGGATAGTGGAAAGAAAACTTTACTAGAAACGATTCTTATCTGCACCCCGATCGCCAAAAAGCAGGAGTTTAGCAGCCCACATCTGGATCCAGATAGAGATCGAGACTGGATATAAATACCCGTTCTATTCACTATCCACTATCCACTTTTCACTGTATCGATCGCTTGAGTTAACCGCAGGGGTTGCCGTTTCAAGGCAGCAATTAAGCTGATGTCTAATGTAGCTCTGAAAAAAATTCCCGACTGGGTATGGTGGTCGCTATGCCCGATCTTTGGTGCGCTGACGATCGCTTATGCTGGTTACACGACCAAAACCGATCGCTGGTTGCAAATTGGCGGTGTCCTGAGTGCGATCTCCTTATTGGCAGCCTTTTGCGGGCAATCATGGCTGGTATATCTCGCCATGCCAGTGCAATTTGCGATCGCGATGAGTATCAAAAATCCGTACTTAATTAAAAGTGCGCCGCGCGGGGCGATTTTGCCGACCGATCGCCAAACAGCCACCTCGATTGCCAGTATCCGAGGCAAAGTCGATATTAATAAGTGCTCCAAAGACGATCTCGTTCATGTCTTGGGATTGCCGATCGCCTATGCCAATAATATCGAATCAATCAAAGCCGAAGGCTATATGTTCATCCAGCTAGAGGAACTAACTACCCTCGCTGATGTGCCCGAAAAATACTGTCAAGCGATCGAGCCGATGATTGCCTTTAACTATTACGAACAAGCTGACGATCCGATCAATTGGCAACGCTTGAATGTCTTGCCGATGTCGGAACTCGTCGAACTCGGACTCGATCGAGATAGTGCTGCGGCGATCTGTACCGAGCGGCACCGCCACGGTGCTTACCGTTCCCTGATCGAAGTCAAACGGCGGACTGGACTACCGATCGCGCTGTATAAGCATTTGATCTAAATTTCACCTTCGATCGTAACTTCACCAGCGGCGGCTTGAGCTGATTTTTGTTCGATCGTCACCATCACCTTCGTGGCTTTCTTCAAGCTATCGAGGGGAATTTTCACGAACACCTTACCATTTTTGTCTGGTAAGAAATCCGCGCAGCTCATTTCTTCATCGCCCATAATTGCCCAGGTTCGATAAACCTGTCCAGATGGCAGCGGAGCGACTTTGGAGAGGACTAATAAGGCGATCGATTTGTTAGGGACTACAATCAAATTCCCCGCTCCTGTATTCTGTGGCATGTTCTTGAGTGTGACAAACCGATTATTCGGCTGTTGGAGCAGACTGACGAGGGATCGATCGTCATTAATTGCTGGTACCGTTTTTGGCTTGGCGATTTTGGCAGTCTGGAGATCCTGCTTGACTGTGGCTAGTTCCTGGCTCAGATGATAGTTGTACCAACCCAACCAACCGATCGCCAGTAATTCCAACCCCATCGCGATCGGTTTCCAGAGCGGCATCGACTTCCGCCGCACCTGACTCATCTGACTCACCGGCATCATTGCACTGAAATCGGCTGCTGGTTCAGTGGTGGCAGCTTGGAGAATCTGCGATCGCAATGATGCTGGCGGACGATCTGCGGGTAAAGTCAGGGGTAATAAATCCAATGGCAACATCAAACTAGCAATCTCCGCTTGGGATTCGGGATGGGCGAGTAGATACGCCTCCACCTGCTCGATTTCAGCCGGAATGAGATCGCCCAAAACATAACCAGCCATTAACTCTGACCAAAATACGGATGCGGGTAGCGGGGAATTATCTGACATGAGATTAGTTAGTCTACTAAATCTTGGAGCAGTTGGCGGAGTTTGAGCAATCCTTGGCGGGATCGAGTTTTAACGGTACCTAATGGTAGATCTAGCTCCTGGGCGATTTCTGATTGACTTTTGCCTTGATAATAACCCATTTCCAAAACTTGTTTTTGGGTAGCGGGCAGTGCTTGCAATGCCAATTCCATCCGTTCTTGCAATTCTGCTAGGGTCGCTGATTCGAGCACTTGATGGCGATCGGCTTGAGGTAAATAGTTACCCACCCGTTGCTGCAAATTGTGTTGCGAGCTTTGCTGCTTGAGTCGATTGAGGGCGCGCGATCTGGTAATTGTCAACAAGAATACTAATAAGGTACCGCGATCGGCATCATATTTGTCCACCCCGCGCCAAAACGCGAGAAATACTTCCTGAGTCAGATCTTCAGCTTCGGTAGGATTGGCCAGCATCCGTAATGCTAATCGATAAACTACCGCTCCATAGCGATCATAGATAATCCCTAACGCATGGGTATCGCCCTGGCGTAACGCAGTCAAAACGTGAAGATCGGACTCATTCGCGAGCATGGATTTTACAAGAACCAGAGAACACCTGAGACCACATCATACCGATCTCTGAGTACTGTGGGACTACAATTGACATGCTCCTCGGCGTAAACGCACGAGGATTCCAAGAATCACTTCTTGGCTTTTCTGCTTCATCGCAACTGCCTCCACTCCCTAAGAAGATTTGGTCTGATGTTCGCTCCACAGACTAACCCCGCAAGCCCTGCGGTTCTACATCCAAAGTAAACCAACTAATTTAACGATGTCTTTCAAGGATGTTCCCATTGCCCCTCAAGCTTTTCCCGGTCTATCAATTTTTCCTCGCCGTTGCCAGTGTGCTGGCAATCTTCGGTGTTAGGCTTTATGTCTCCATTGTCGCGGGTTGGTCAACGACCACTGCCATTATACCAGAACAGAACTAGATGTCTGGCAAGCTTTTTAGCAATTACAGGCACCTATGGGAGGGCAGTAATTCATACACCTACGTTACAATTTGAAGGTTATTGACACTAACTTAGTAATGACTTACTTTTTTGTATTGATGCCGCCCGATTGGTCTGGTGCCGATCGCTATTTATGCAGACCGATAATCGGCAGTCGCGGAGCTATGCACGTACCTTGGCTGGCAGTTGCCACTGGGGTCGATCGTGGCAACTTTCAGTTCGTTTCAAGTCAGGATCTCGATCTCGATCTCGCCCAACAGACAATCGCCGCAGCTACCGACCAGCAAGAATCTCAAGCAGTGAGTTGGGACACGGTCGAAAAGCGCGGCTTAATTTTCAAGAAGCCTTATCTGCTCCGAGCGATTGTCCCTGGTCAAACAGCATCCACCCCGACGCCAATGGACGACCTCTCGTGCGAGCAAATGGTCAGTCCCACCGCCATGCTAGCGGCTAGTAATACTTTGTCTGCGCCGAGTCTGATGGCGATTATTCCCAAGCGCGGTTGGCTACTCGTGTGTCCTGGCAGAGCTGATGAATTGTCCAAACTCTCCCAGATGCACGATCTGGCTACCCAGTTGATGACTGGCGAAGATCGCGATCGCGTTCTCGGTAATGATGTCTTCTTTTGGGAAAATGGGACATTAACCGGACAAGCCGTGCGGGAGGAGTCATCGGGTTACGTCAGCCTCGGCCAACCGCAACCATCGGCGTGGTCGGTGTAAACTCGATCGGGGATCGCATCGGTTATCTCTACATTGATCGACATTTCTCCCTCCCAGTCCCCTGCGTTAAAGTTAAAGATATTCGATAACTAACGACGATCAATTGTCAAAGTCGTTACAGTAAAAGAATAGATAAGCTTTTAATCCAGGTGGTTATGATCGATAAACTGCGCGCTCTCCTTAAACCTATTGTGAAAACCTTTGTAGCAGTCGGACTAGTCCTCACTCTCGTCTTTGCGCAGACAGGCGATGCCCTCGCCGCACGCAGTGGTGGACGCTTTGGCGGTGGTTCTTTCCGCGCTCCTAGCCGAGGATACAGTTCCCCAAGTAATAGTTATCCCAGCCGTGGTGGTGGTGGGTTTTACCCTGGTGGTGGCTTTTCACCCTTCTATATCCCCTTCTTGTTCGGCGGTGGCGGTGGGAGCTTATTGTCGCTCTTAGTTTTAGTTGCAGTGGGTGGATTTTTACTTCAGACTTTCCAACGCGTAACCGGTGGCGATAATTTAGGTGGTGGGGATACATACAATCCTCAAGTGTCGATCGCTCAAATTCAAGTTGGGTTATTAGCTGATGCTCGTAACGTCCAGTCAAAATTAGACCAATTGGCAGAGACTGTCAATGCCGAAACATCGACTGGCAGAATGCACCTGCTCCAAGAAACCAGCCTCGAATTACTGCGCCACCCCGAATACTGGACGTACGGTAAGACCAGCACTCAACAAGCCAAACTAGATCGAGCTGAAGCCGTCTTCAATCAATTGTCCCTCACCGAGCGTGGTAAATTTACGACCGAAACTCTGAGTAAATTCAACAACCAAATCCGTCAGGCGAATGTTAATACTGCGCTCAACTCCACTGGCGAGTTAGCCACTGTCGAGCAAGAGCAAGAACGGGCAGAATATATCATCGTCACGCTGCTAGTAGCTGCAACTCGATCGATCGAATTGCCGAAAATCAACGGTGAGAGCGATCTCCGCCAAGCCCTCCAAATGCTCGGCAGTCTCGATGCTAGCTCATTAGTCGCGATCGAAGCCATCTGGACACCTCAAGCCAATGGTGATGCCCTCACGACCGATGATATCTTAGCTCACTATCCCGATCTCAAGTTAGTATAGTAGTCATCTATTAACTAAAAAGCCTCCCAACACGGGAGGCTTTTTGATGACTGAAGAATTGATATTAGTTATTCACTATTCACTATTCACTATCCCCTATTCACTATTCACTATCCCCTATTCACTATCCCCTAATTCCGATCTCCAACCGGCAAATTCACCGCAAACTCCGTCCACCCCGCAGCACTAGTGACATGAATTTGACCGTTTAATTGGGTGACTAACTTGTGGACTAGAGCCAAACCCAACCCACTCCCACCTTGCGCCGCTCGCTCGCCGCTGGGCACGCGATAAAATTGCTCGAAGATATGGGGTAAGTGTCGATCGGCAATTTCGGCCTGATTTTTGACAACTAACGTCAGCCACTCAGGATTGGGAGCATCGACAGCGACGATAATTTCGCCATCTTCACGGGTATATTTACAGGCATTATTTAATAACTCCGTAAATATCTTAGTCAAATAAGCGCGATCTGTGACGATCGTCGGCACCCATTGCGATACTGAGGTAATTAATTTCTGACGATCTGTTTGGGTGCGGTAATTGAATGGAGCGATCGTATTGGGCAACCAAGTAGCGATTTCCAATGATTCGAGATTTAATTGGTGTACCACTGGCGATGCTGTACCCAAAGAATGGGCTTCGGCGCGAGCATCGATCGCGTATTCCAATCTCTGAATATCTAAAATATTATCAATTAATTCGACTTCACGACCGCATTCTTGTTCCAAGATTGACAAGTATGTTTTGGCTTTGTGCCCCTCTAATAACTCGGCGATCTGGGGATCTGTATTCAGGCTAGTCGTTAACATCCGCACGGCCATTTTGATATTCATCAATGGTGCTCGCAGATCGTGGGAAATCTGATTGATAAAATGATCTTTTTGCTGACAAATAGATTCTAGATCGGTGATTTTTTCGATTAATTCGGCTAGATCTGCCAGCGGCGAGGAGCTAGTTGCCATCGATTTGGATGCGGAGTTAGTGGCGGCGAGTAAATTCATCGCCGTGAGTAATTGCTGCCCCAAGGCTTGCACCCAAGACAAATCCTGTGGCGTCCAGATACTATGGAGATGTCCCACCAAGCAGATGCGCCCCCACAATCCAGACTGGTGGTGTCGCTCTCCACCAAGATCACCTTCATACAGATGGGGTTGTTCTACTAAGGGAATAAATACATATCGATCGCAAATATTCAGATTCATCACCGTCGTCATCGCGGTAAATTCGACGAGTTCATATTGATGTAACCGCCGATCGATCTCAGCGGCTTTTTCTGGTTCCAAACTGAGGGTCAATTGTCCTAAATCTGGTAATTGGGCGATCGTTACCCACCGATGTAATTGGGATTGATATTGTTGAATTAAGACGCCATTGAGGACTAAGATTTCCTGAATTTGGGCGGCGGTCAGTTGACACAGAGCGGTTGAGTCGATAGGACTGAGCATGGATGATTGATTATCGGGGTTCCGTTGTCAGATAGCGATCGAGTTTGGCTGGATCTAGCAGATACTCTGGCACGAGCAACGAGCTGTCTAGCCCTGGGATTAATAAAATTTGTTACAATTTAAGAATAAATTATGGTAAAAAGTATATGAGCGATGCTCCTGAAGAAAAGTTTTCCCAACCAGATCCAGCAGCAACAGCCTTACTGGCACAACAGTTGGAGAGTCCGAATTTGCGCGATCGGATGGTCGCCCTAGCCTCACTGCGCAATGTCCCTGCTGATGTCGCCTTACCATCGATTAAAAAAGTGCTCAATGATGAAAGCCTCCAAGTGAGATCGATGGCCGTGTTTGCTTTAGGTGTCAAAGTCACACCAGAATCTTACCCGATTTTGATCGACATCCTGGCTAATGACCCAGATTACGGTATTCGGGCTGATGCTGCTGGTGCGCTCGGCTACTTAGAAGATATTCGCGCCTTTGAAGCCCTCGTCAGGGCGTTTTATGAAGATACCGACTGGCTCGTCCGCTTTAGCGCGGCAGTATCCCTCGGCAATCTCAAAGATCCGCGTGCTTTTGACGTGCTGATGCAGGCACTAGATTCACCCGAAATCGTCCTCCAACAAGCTGCAATTGCCGCATTAGGCGAAATCAAAGCGGTAGCAGCGATCGATAAACTAGTGACATTTATCGAGTCAGAAGACTGGCTCGTCCGCCAACGCTTGGCTGAGTCATTAGGTCAATTAAATACTCCCAAGAGTATTTCTGCGCTCAAGTATCTCACCAAAGATAGTCATCCTCATGTATCTGCGGCGGCTACTATTTGTTTGCAACGGATGGAAGCTGGGGAGAGTTGATAATTGATAATTGATAGTTGATAGTTGCTTTACCACCGGATGGGAGTTGGGAGCTAGAATGCTAATTCAAGGTTGAAATCGGTAACAGCCAAGTCCAAAGGATTTGGGAGTAGAGAGTTATACTGGTTACTGGCTTCGATCGACTGCGATGGAGATCGATTTCTAACTGTTAGGCTTTAGCAAATACTTCATACCTAACACCTAAAACCTAATACCTAATACCTAAACGATGAATGTCCGCGAATTTTTTGAATTAAGTGCTGGTAAATGGTTTTCCCAAAAAACCAGTCAGCACTTAACTTTGAAACAGTCAGAACAGGGAAAATCCGATCTAGTGATCGAGATCTTGCCCCCAGAACATCCGCAAGCGATCGATCTATGCCAACGCGCGGGCATCGACCCCAGCACGATTTGGGGTGGCGTCAAATATAGCTGGAAAGGTACCCTGAGTTGGGATAATCAGCCTCAAAGTCCCACCAATCGCCAGGGCGAAACGATCGCGATATCTGTCCCTGACGCCACCGCTGTTAATACTGGCAAACTGTTTCATGCCACCAGTGGCGATGCTAGTTCCCCGCGAGTAGCCCGCTACACATTGGGCGATGATGAGGCACTAACTTTAATTACTGAAGATGAGAATATCTCTTCAGAAGAACGTGTGTGGTTCGAGAGCAATAACGTCCGACTCCGTACCACGATCGTCACTCAGCCTAGCGGCGAGTCGATCGCTTCTTTTTACTCAGAAATCCGGATGGGTGGGTAAACTTTGTTACTCATTTGACGATCGCTTGTAAACATTCGATCCCCGATTTGAGACGACCCCAAGCCCACCACACTGCCAATTTGTCGCCAGATCGCCACAAATCTCGTGGTTTACCCAGTTGCGAAAATTGTGTCGGAGTGTAACAATGCGGTTGGTCTATTATCAGGTAAATTTTAAAAGTACGTGCAATCTAATTTAGTCGAGCCAGCAAGCCAGGACGCATCTACATTCGAGCGCGAAAGACTCCCTTTCACTATCCAAGATGTTCGATCGGCAATTCCCAAATATTGTTTTGAGCCTTCTACCTGGAAGTCTTTGTCTTATTTTTTCCGCGACGTTGTAATTGTAACTGGACTGTACGCGATCGCCTATAAATTAGACTCCTGGTGGTTTTACCCGATTTTCTGGTTCATGCAAGCGACGATGTTTTGGGCATTATTCGTGGTCGGACACGACTGCGGGCATGGTTCATTTTCCCGCCACAAGTGGCTCAATGACCTCGTCGGACACATCTCGCATTCGTTTATTTTAGTCCCCTATCATGGCTGGCGGATCAGCCACCGGACGCATCACAAAAATACTGGTAACATCGAAACCGATGAAAGCTGGTACCCCGTCACTGAAGGTAAATACGATGACATGCAGTGGTGGGAGAAGTTTCTCCGCTTCGATCTGACTTTATTACTTGCCTATCCTTTATATTTATTCCGCCGTTCGCCAGAACGTCCTGGCGGTTCTCACTTTCACCCCGCTAGTCCCCTGTTTCGCAAGTCCGAAAAGTGGGATGTCATTACCAGCAGCATCTGGTGTGCGGCAATGGTGGCATTAGTAGCCGCAGGCACATTTACCTGGGGTTGGCTATGGCTGGTGAAATTCTACTTGATGCCCTATCTGGGATTTGTAGTCTGGTTGGATTTAGTCACCTTCCTCCACCACACTGATGACGATATTCCTTGGTATCGCGGCAAAGATTGGTACTTCCTCAAAGGTGCGATTTCGACGATCGATGTTGACTATGGTTTCATCAATGATATCCACCACAATATCGGTACCCATGTCGCTCACCATATCTTCTTATCTATCCCGCACTACCACCTCCTAGAGGCTACAGAGGCG
>NZ_JANNDR010000238.1:0-7469 GCF_031378165.1 Chamaesiphon sp. OTE_75_metabat_556 | reverse complement strand
TTACGCGGGGAGTCTATGGATATCAGTACCAGCTCTACCACTGTCAGCCGATTCAAGACACTACTTCGTAATTGCACCTAAAACTGATTCGACTTCATCCTCGATCGAGCCACAATCACCAAGATCGCGATTGCGATCGCCGAACTCTACTAGTACGTATTCCCGATCTTGGCAGCCATCGACCTTCGATCGACCTAGCAGCGTAATTATGGGCGTCTACATCATTAACCAAGCATGAATATTTGCGATCGGTTGCGATCTAGGCTCGATCGACACGAGAGCTAGCAGCAGCTATCTGCGAGGAAAAGCGATAATTTCAGGTGCGATCTAGAGCTAAAATTTGGGCATACTAATTTTATAGAGAATTAGTACTTTGACTCGATCAATCGAGCTTAATTGCCTAAATTCTGAGTATAATGGCTTAGTCGCTAGTGTCATCACATACTTGACATTGATACTTTTGCAGCATAAATTGTTGTGTAAGATGAACTTCCGCAAATTATTGTTGCTGTTGGTGTTCAAACCCCCCTTTCTTTCCCTTGGTTGGATTTACAGATATTTACAGGTAGATTACTATGAAAATGACAACTCGCTCTTTTGTAAGTGGCATTGCACTCGGTGGTGCAACTCTCGCAATGGCTTTCGGTTCGGTCGATCGGGCACAAGCAGCTACTTTATTGAATGACAACTTCAACACCGAGAACGGTGCTGTTGGAACTCTAGGCTACACAGGTTTTGCAAACTGGACTGTCTCAACTGGTGTTGACTTGCTCGGAAATGGTACTTATGACATATATCCTGGCAATGGACTCTTTGTAGACTTGAATGGCGAATCAGCTGGTGCTATCACAAGCACAAACAGCTTTACTTTCGCAAGTAATGAAACAGCAACTTTGTCGTTTAATTATGGCTCCAATAACTTGGGAACCGATGGAACTAATACTAGTGCAAGAATCTTTCTGGGCGGTGTTGAGATTGCTCAATTAACCAATCCTGGCGGTTCATCTTTCGCTACTTTTAGTCAGACTTTCTCCAACCCCACTAGTGGTACACTGAGATTTGAAGCGATAAATCCAGGGACTGGTGGTATCGTTATCGATAACATTAGTCTGGTCTCTACATCAGTACCAGAACCTTCCGATTTTGTGGGTACCGCATTCGCTTTTGGTTCTGTCGTATTGCTCAAACGCAAGATGACTAAGAAAAAATTGGGCTAGAACATATTTCTAGACATTCATGCGCAACTAAAAAGCCGGTTTCTGTGCAGAAGCCGGCTTTTTTATAACTATTTGAGAGTGGGATCGATTTCTTACTTAGCAGCTAACTCTATCCCAAATACTTCAGCGAAGACTTTATTAACTTTGTAGCCAGAGTCGATCGATTCGAGGGGATCTTTGCGGAGTCGGTGGCGCAGACACAGGGCGATAATCCGACTGATATCATCTACAGTCACCTCTGTGCGCCCTTCAAAGGCGGCTAAAGCTTTATCCGCCCGGTTCGTGACGATATCGCCTCTAAGTCCGTCTACATCGCATTCCGAGCAGACTTGAGAGATTTTGACCCGCAGATCGTAGTCGAGGGAGACACTGGCGAGTCTAGTTTGAGCATCGACGATCCGCTGTTGGAGCAGGACTTGTTCGGCTTGATATTCAGTTGTAAATTTGTGGGGCTGGAGGTCGAAATCCGATCTTTGTTCGACAATTTGGACGCGGAGGGCTGGCTCTTTGACGGTGCGAATTTCGGCGTGCATTCCAAATCTGTCGAGTAATTGAGGACGTAATTCGCCCTCTTCAGGGTTGCCCGAACCGACTAAGACAAAGCGGGCGGGGTGACGGATCGAGATCCCTTCGCGTTCGACGGTGTTCCAGCCAGAAGCTGCCGAATCGAGTAAGACATCGACGAGGTGATCGTCGAGGAGATTGACCTCATCGACGTAGAGGATGCCGCGATTGGCTTTGGCGAGTAGTCCGGGTTCAAAGGCTTTGACGCCCTCGGCGAGTGCCTTCTCGATATCGATCGTCCCACAGACGCGATCTTCAGTTGCACCGAGCGGTAAATCGACCATCGGCACTTTTTTGGTAGCGACGGGAAATGTGGCATGTGTAGTTAAAAATTCTTGACGCAGCTCCTCGCTCATCAAATCGGGATCGCTGGGGTGGCTGTTGAAAGGATCGCCAGCAACGACATCAATTTCTGGTAGCAAATCTGCTAGTGCGCGAATCGTCGTCGATTTACCCGTACCGCGATCGCCCATGATCATCACGCCACCAATAAAGGGGTCGATGACATTCAATAACAGAGCTAATTTCATTTCCTCCTGCCCCACAATAGCAGTGAATGGAAATACAACCCGACGCGCTGTAGCGGGCGATTGGATAGTAGCAGTCACGATCGTTACCTATATTAAATAATGTTGATTATTGCCCTACATTATAAGTGGTAGCGGGACGGGCGCGGGGTCGAGATCGAGATCCCCACGTACTAACGTGAAGGGGAATCGATCGTCCAGAGCGACGATCGTTGGTATAATTTCGATGCCGGAAATTGAGCGATCGACAAGTATTTGTGCTGGCAACTAAGCGCGAACGAGATCGCCACCAGGGGCTGAAGGTAAATGAATGATGGTACTTTCAGCATAAAGTCCAATTAGAACGATCGAGTCAACAGATATAATATTGAGCGACTTAACTGATTTGTGGCATACCAAATTAGATGGCACATGATATTGCTAACCAATTTTAGGAGGTATGTTGCTTGAATAATGCAGTTAACGATCTTGGCAATAGTAATTTCTGTGACGATATTCAGGATATAGACTTGGAAATTGGCCAACTAGCATCATCTTCACCCCGACTCAATGATCATGAGAGTGCCAGAATGCCCCTGCCGATCGATTCTGGAGATTTAGCCGCACCGTTACAACTGCCTGTGGAGAAAGATCTAGCGTGGCATTCGATCGCCGCTCGACAGCCCGATTTTGGCGCGATGCTACCAGATCGACAGACCGATCCCGATCGCCAATGGCGGCACGATGCCTTAGAGCAAAGTTCCGATTGCGTCATGAGTGTGGATGCCGCTTTGCTGCAAGCTGCTAGTCACGATCCCCGCCAATTCGACAGCCCGCCCACAGATGTCAATGCCGAACTCGATTTGTTGCTCGGAGCTTTGCAGCTAACGACCCCACAGCCGCCACCACTAGCATCGCCCGTCACTACCAACGACTCTATTACGAATATTCAATCGCGGATCTCGACTGTCGCACCTGTTACCCACACGCAGCAGTTGCTGCAAGAGCTAAATGATGCCCGCCAGCAACTTACCACCGCCCAAACCCTCCTGCAATTATTAAGTCGGCGCAATCAAGCTCAAGTCGATCGAGTTGATGCCAATACTCAAGCAGTCAAGCAAATTAAGTTTCGCACTCAACAGTTAGCACGGTACAGCAAAAGTCAGGTAGAAACCGTGCGCGAATCGATCGATGCCTTTGATCGAATTCGGATGGAGATCGTGGCTACGCTGGATCGAGTTGGCGGTTACGAGCAGCTCCGAGGGCTGGGCGTTCAAATCGAAACTGCCCGTCAGAACCTACTCACTGCCAGCGATACAGTTACAGAGACCATTCGCGAACGAATTGCTGCCGAACGTGCAGCTTTTGATGCCTCTCTCCGATCGCTCCAACGCGAATTTGCGGCCCATCATGACGATTCAGCAGCTAAATTACGCCAGTATCAACAGTCAGTTGAGAGTTTAATGCAAACGATCGCCACCGATCGATTGCAAACTGTACAGATCAACATAAAACTTCGCGAAATCTCTGATTTAGGCGATCGCCTGACAATGATGCACGAGCGGGTTGTCGAAAAATCCCAACCCCTGCAATTCAAAATTTCCCAAATCGAGCGGAGTTTTGGCGAACTCTCCCAATCGATCCAATCGGAAAAAGAACAGTTTTACGAATTAACTGTGGAGACGATCGAAAAAGCCGATCTGCTCCGCTCCCAACTGACACAGATCGCTAATCAGATCGAGAACGATCGAGTGATGATTTCTCAGCTTCAGGCTGATATCTGCTCGATTCATCAATCCATCCCCATCCAGATCGATCGCCAATTAAACAGCGCATTAGATGTGCGAGATCGAGAACTGCTAGCGATCTGTGACGATCTCCAAGCTCGCCATCATCAGGGAGTTGTGACCATCAAAAGACTTTCTACCTGGCTGTGGATCTTGTCTGTTGCAGTGGGAACTATTTCCATCTTGTCGATCTGTATTGCCGTCAGCTTCAAGCGAGCCGCGCTATTTTAGTGCCTAGCATTGACAATTATTGACACGATCGGCCAGATTATGCAGTTAATTCCAGTCGAGCTAACGAGCTGTTTCAGATATTTATTCAGCGTTGATCGCGCTAGAAATCCCTACTTAAATCGATCTGCTAGATATTAGTCTAGGTAGCGATTGCATACTATTTGCAACATTTACAACAGTTAATAATGTTAGTCAAATTGATCGCTTAAAAAAGCTCGATTTGACTAACAACTAAGATATAATAATCTTCCAAACCACTATTTATTAAGATTGAGATAGGAACAGCTAAAAATTATGACAATGAGATCTTCTAGAACGGCTGCGACCGGATTTGTTAAAGACTTTCAAGACTTTGTGATCAAAGGTAACATTTTTGACTTGGCGATTGCCGTGATCATGGGTGGTGCATTTGGGAAGGTAGTTGAGTCCTTCATCAAGGATGTAATCACCCCTGCAATTCTCGAACCAGCAATCAAAGCCAGCGGTGCTAAGGACTTGGAAAGTTGGATGGTTGGCGCAGCCAAGTTAGGCTTGTTTATCTCCAATATCATCACCTTTATCGTGATCGCCCTCGTCATCTTTTTAATGGTTAGAGCGATGGCCAAATTCAAGCGAAAAGAGGAAAAGATGGACGCAGCAGATACGAAAGAGTGTCCGTACTGCTTATCGACAATTCCGATCGCGGCTAGCAAATGTGGCCATTGTACTTCGGATTTACCGCCAACCATGTAGGTTTTAGACTTTAGACCTGAGGTTTTAGGGGTCAGGAATTAAATTAATTCCTGACCCCTAAATTGTTTATTGATCGAGTGCTGCAATTGCGGCTATTGCTGCTTCGAGGGCGATCGAGATATGCGTCCAATGGGTGCCTCCCTGACAAAAAGCGGTGTAAGGTTCGCGCAAGGGGCCATCAGCCGAAAATTCGGATGTACTCCCATCGATAAATGTCCCCCCCGCCATAATTAGCTCGCTCTCATAGCCGTGGAGATTCCCCGGCACGGGATCGACATAGGCATCGATCGGCGAATTTTGTTGGATCGATCGACAAAAAGCAATCAGCTTGGCGCGCGAACCGAGTTTAATCGCTTGAATCACATCGCGACGTGGTGCCAAAGGTAAAGGATTGACGGGATAGCCTAATTTATCGAATACATAGGCGGTCAAATGATTGCCCTTCATCGCTTCGCCGACCATTTGGGGCGCGAGAAATAAACCTTGAAATAACAGCCGATTTTGGTCGAAGGTCGCGCCGCCAGAGGAACCAATCCCTGGTGCGGTGAGCCGACAAGCTGCCGCCTCCACCAAATCCGCTCGCCCCGCCACATAGCCACCCCCAGTGGCGATCGTCCCGCCGGGATTTTTGATGAGCGAGCCAGCAATCAGATCGGCACCGACGGCAGTCGGTTCGCGATCTTCGACAAACTCACCATAGCAATTGTCCACGAAACAAATCGTCTCGGGGTTTTGACGCTTGACGATCTGAATAATCCGCTCGATGTCCGCGATCGATAGGGACGGTCGCCAAGCATAGCCGCAGGAACGCTGAATTAAGACCATCCGGGTCTTGTTTTTGATCGCATGACTCAAAGCATCCCAAGCGATCCCCCCGTCGCTCTCCAGGGCTAATTCGCGGTAATCGATGCCAAATTCCTTGAGCGATCCCTGTCCGCTACCTCTAGTGCCGATTACTTCCTCCAAGGTATCGTAAGGCGCGCCGACGACAGACAACAATTCATCCCCAGGTCGCAATACCCCAAATAGAGCACACGCGATCGCATGAGTGCCAGAGACAAATTGCACTCGGACGGCAGCAGCTTCTGCCCCCATAATTTCCGCGAAAACTTGATCGAGCGTTTCGCGACCCAAATCGTCGTGTCCGTAGCCGCTGACACTGCAAAAATGTCGAACACCAACGCGGTGACGAGCATAAATTTCCAAAACTCGGCGGAGATTACCCTTGACTTGGCCGTCAATACCATTAAAAATCAGTGATAGTGCCTTTTCTGCTGATGGAATGATTAATTCGCCGTTCATGATTCAATGGGATAAATTATTTGTTTGTGGGATCTGAACGCAGATCGGGCATCTTATTCAAACTCTTCATAGGTTATCTCAATGACTGTTGCCGCATCAACAAAACTTCGTCTGGACTGGACGATGATTATCGCGCTCGTAATCTTTCACATTGGCGCGATCTGTGCTTTTTTGCCAGGACTATTTAGCTGGCAAGCTGTCGGGGTCGCATTAGTGCTGCACTGGATTACAGGTGGATTGGGGATTACGTTAGGCTGGCACCGCCTCTTATCTCATCGGAGTTTTCAGGTTCCCAAGTGGTTAGAGTACTTTTTTGCTTTTTGCGGCACGTTAGCCTTGCAAGGTGGGATTTTGTGGTGGGTAGGGTTGCACCGACACCATCATTTGCACTCAGATGAAGATGTCGATCATCACGATTCCAAGAAAGGCTTCTTGTGGAGCCACGTCCGTTGGATGTGTTTTGAAGTTCCAGCCGAAAGCGATATTCCCCGCTTTACCAAAGATATTGCCGACGATAAGTTTTACCAGTTTTTGAATGAATACTTTTTCCCATTGCAAGTCGTGTTGGGCGGAGTATTGTATGCGATCGGTGGTTGGCCGTTTGTGTTCTGGGGTGTGTTTGCACGGTTAGTGATCGTTTATCACTGTACTTGGTTGGTCAATAGCGCGACCCACAAGTTTGGCTATCGCAATTTTGAAACTAGTGATCGCTCCACCAATTGCTGGTGGGTGGCAATTACGACCTACGGTGAAGGCTGGCACAACAACCACCATGCTTATCAGTATTCCGCACGGCATGGGATGAAATGGTGGGAAATCGATATCACTTGGATGACAATTCAGGTGCTGCAATTTCTCGGTTTGGCAACCAAAGTTAAGTTAGTCGAATCGGGAACTGCGAAAGAATAAGCCCGATTTATCTAAGCTGTTTGAATTGTCACCTTGAGCTATTGAACTGCCGACAATTTCTCCGTTTTCAGTGGGAGGAGTCGATCTCCAGTACCGAGATCGCCTCTGCTTGCAAATCAGATGAGATATGCTAATATGTTTAAGCGGTAAATCAAGACCGCTTAAAATGCGAGTGTAGTTTAGTGGTAAAACTATAGCCTTCCAAGCTATTGATGCGGGTT
>NZ_JANNDR010000236.1:0-3358 GCF_031378165.1 Chamaesiphon sp. OTE_75_metabat_556 | reverse complement strand
CACCTATTTCGATATTATTTAGACAATCTAATCGATTCAGCATTTTATTTGCATCATCCTTTATTTTTGACCATTTATCATTTTGTTTCTCTAAGCTATTATTCGATCCCGGTCTACCTAATACAGCTAAACTTATTGCAGTTACAAAACCAATACAAGCGGGGTGACTACTGAATAAATCTATGCCTTTTTTAAAGTTACCGTGTAAACTTCCATCGTCAAGCTTATCGATAGTCATATCGAATCTAGCCAAAATATCTAGTACGTCATAAAACATATCGACAAATTTATAATTAGATGTTGATTCTATGAAATCTTGCTTTGTAAACTCATCTGCTAATCTCTCCTGTAGATCGATTTTTTCTTTTCTAGAACCGAAAACCAAGAATAATTCGATTACTTTATCAGCTTGAAACTGGCAAGGAGCTAATCTTCTTCCATTCTCTTCGATCTCTATAATTTTGACTTTTGGATACTTTTTCGTTAATTCTTTTATTATAGATTTAAAAATGGTTTCAAGTTGTCTTCTTAAATTCCAAGGTACCTGACCTGTATTCAAAACTAACATTCGATATGTGAGACTATTTACTTGAGAGGCAATCCAATATTCTATCCTGATGTTTGTGCTGCCAATCTCTTTATTTTTCAATACCTCATGAAGTGCTGATGTTCTTTGCATTCCATCGATTATATAAACATTATCTGGATCTACTTTTGCGATCGAAGTTAAAAAAGAGTCTCTATCCCTTATTTTATCTAATTCATCAAAATCGCTTCCTGTTAGAATAGCTCCTATTACTATCGGTGGAAGAACTGTTCCTGCTTCTAAATCTTGCACCATTCGCTTTCTAATCCGAATAGCTGTTGTTGTTTTTAAAGTATCTCTTTGACCTTCGAGTCCTCCTTTGTTGGCAAATGTCTTTTCAACTATTGCCAGATATTCTGCAACGCTCATATGTAGCATCACAGAATAGCAATTTGCTCTTTTATCTTTTAATATGTCTATGCCTAATGTCATGAGTATTTTTACCACTAAATTACTGGAAGCGATCGATCTCGAATTTATTCAGGAAGTCTAATGTCTAATTTTACTCGCCAAACGTTCCTGAATTTGCATCTGAAAGCTGGAAGCTATCTCTTCAATTTCCTCTGATGACATCACGTTTCCAAACTGCTCATTGAGAAGATCGATAAACTTCCCGCGTTCGAGTAGCGTCGGATCTGCCGAATCGACTGGATTGAGTGCTAACTCTATTACCTTATCCAAATGAATTCCCCAGTCAGCCCCAGCACTAGGATCGCAACCAACTTCTTCTTCAAACTTAGCCATCTCACGGGCTTCGGCTTCGGTAATTTTAAATTCCATAATTCTCTCCATTCGTCTATTTAATCATCTGAGTCGATACCTTCATCTATCCTATATTCCTCGATCGAATCAGGCTCGCGGCGATACCACTCAAAATAAGTCAAGTTCTCCTTTTCAGCATCCGAACCTCCATCAATCATTCCCATCTTGCGATAAAACGTCTCAGCGGTGGGCAAAGAATGTAATCCTACCAATCCACCATAATCTAATTCTTCACTACGGAACCGAGCAAATCGGAGTAATGCACTCCCCACCGCTCGAAATCCATTTGGATCGGGATTGGAGAGCCGATTCCACGGTGCTGTTGCAAGTGAATGGACGTATACCAGCGGGCGTGTTGGATCTACCTGAGAGCGATAACCCCTGACTTGGAGAATCATCATTCCTTGAGTCATTTGTTCGCACTCAATCGCGTAGCCTTCATATATCCCGATCCCACCTGCCAGATAAATGCGTTGTTTTTGTTCCCAATCCCAATATTGGTCTTCATCAGCCGAGGTTCTAAGTTGCTCTCGCCATAATACTTTGAAATCATTCAAGTGCTTTATGGTCATGGTTACTAATGAACCAACGCTCGATGAAGCATCTCGTACTCGAATTAGCGGCACTTCAAACTGAACGGACAAAATTTTATTTTTCCTAATGGTGGTAGATACTGGCAGTATCATCACGATCTTACAACGATCGTCGCTTACTGTGATCGAACTCCAATCTAAAGGAGTTCTGGAAAGTCTTTAGCAAACGGTAGCTATCGCAACATCAATGTAAATTTTCATCATGTTTATCATGTATTTTGATGTTACTGTCTCGAAATTTGTCACGATCGAGAGAGGAAAAACCATGTTGCTGTTTCGGTAACTCGAACCAATGAGTATTGCCAGTATTAATCCTACGACGGGTCAACAACTGCAAACTTTCCCCACCCTCGCCGATGATGTCCTCAGAGCCAAAATTATCGAATCGGCACGGGTGTTTGAGGACTATCGCCAGACATCCTGGGAGCAGCGGAGTCAATGGCTCCATCAGGCTGCTAGCCTCCTGCGGGACGATCGACAGTCCTTAGAGTGGGCACAACTTATGACCCTGGAAATGGGTAAGCCGATCGCCCAAGCGATCGCCGAAATCCAAAAGTGTGCCTGGGTTTGCGACTATTATGCCGATCGTGGGGCGGAGTTTTTAGCTGCCGAACCCGTCGCCACCGATGCCAGTCAATCTCGGATCGAGTACCAACCTCTGGGCACAATTTTAGCCGTCATGCCGTGGAATTTCCCCTTTTGGCAGGTGTTTCGGTTTGCCGCGCCCACCTTGATGGCGGGGAATGTGGCTTTGCTCAAACACGCTTCTAATGTCCCCCAGTGTGCGATCGCGATCGAGGATATTTTCCTTCAAGCAGGGTTTCCGCCAGGGGTATTTCAAACGCTATTGATTTCCGCATCCCAAGTCGAGTCGGTTGTCAAATCGTCCCAGGTGAAAGCCGCAACCCTGACGGGCAGCGAACCAGCCGGAGCCAGTTTAGCCCAGGCAGCAGGGTCAGTCCTAAAGAAAACAGTCCTGGAACTGGGTGGCAGCGACCCGTTTATCGTGACGACGAGTGCGGATCTGGATGAGGCTGTCGCTGTCGGTGTCAAAGCGCGGTTGCTCAATAATGGGCAATCATGCATTGCCGCCAAACGGTTCATCGTGCTAGAGGATATCGCGGAGGCTTTTACTAGCAAATTTCTCCAGGCATTCAGCCAACTCCAGATCGGCGACCCATTACAAACGGCGACTGATGTTGGCCCCTTGGCGACCCTGGCGGGTTTGGAGCAGATCGATCGACAGGTGCGGGATTCGATCGCAGGTGGAGCGGAATGTTTAATTGGCGGCAAACATTGGTCTGGATTACCAGGCTTTTTTTATGAACCTACTATTCTCAAGAATATTCCCCCGACTTGTGCCACCTACCGCGATGAATTTTTTGGCCCCGTGGCGTTGCTATTTACAGTACCCGAT
>NZ_JANNDR010000215.1:0-31150 GCF_031378165.1 Chamaesiphon sp. OTE_75_metabat_556 | reverse complement strand
AACTCCTCCCACCCCGATTCACTTACAAGGATAAATAATCATGGCTCCTACAAAAGTTCTCATCGTTGAAGATTCTCCCGTCGCAATGGAAGTATTGCAACGGTTGTTCAAGAATGCTCCCGAAGTTGAAATCGTCGGGACGGCTCGGAATGGACAAGAAGCCCTCGCAATGATTCCCCGCGTCAATCCAGCGGTAATCTGTACCGATTTTCACATGGATACGATGGATGGTTTGGAACTCACCAAGCAAGTCATGGCCAACTACCCTCGCCCGATCTTGGTTTTGAGCAATTCTGTCAAATCAGACGACACCAAAAATGTATTCGCACTCCTCCAAGCTGGTGCGTCCGATATCTATCCCAAACCAGTTAGTGGTGACTACGCCGAGTACGAAGCCATCAAACAAAAGATCCTCTCTAAAATCAAAGTGCTCTCTGGCTTGACGGTTAAGGCTAGACCTTTAAATTAGTGAATAGTGAATGGTGAATAGTGGATAGAAAATGAGCTTGATGGTCTAAGAAATTTGTTTGAGGTATTGAATCTAACTAAACCTTTTACTCTCTCCAGATCTTTTACATCGATTCACTATTCACTAACTTACTATCCACTATTCACTATCCACTATCCACTTATCTCATGTCACCCATCAAAGTTCTCATCGTCGAAGATTCACTCATTGCGCTGGAATTATTGCAACGCATCTTGAGAGATAGTGCGGAAGTGGAAATTGTCGGTACGGCTCGCAATGGTCGAGAAGCACTAGAACTGATTCCCACTGCCAATCCTGATGTCATTTGTACTGACTTGCACATGGCACCGATCGATGGATTTGAGCTGACAAAGGAAGTCATGGCCAAATTTCCGCGACCGATTTTGGTGATTAGTAACTCAGTCCAAGAGGACGATACCAGAAATATCTTTGGCTTGCTGCAAGCCGGGGCGGTAGATATTTTTCCGAAACCGATGAGCGGTGACTATACCGAATACGAGCAAGTCAAACAGCGGCTCCTCGCCAAAATTCAGATGCTCTCGCAGGTGAGAGTCAAAGCTAGATCTCTGAGTCCTACACACTCATTGGCGAAGCCTTTCGGAACGAAAATCGATCCGAGCGCAATTGCCCAAGATCCAAATGCCTTAAAAGCGATCGCCATCGGCGCATCGACAGGTGGCCCTCAAGCCATTCACAAGGTTCTTACCTCCCTCCCCCAAGATTTCTCTGCCCCCATTATCTGCGCTCAACATATTGGTGAAGGCTTTTTGGCAGGGTTGATTAATTGGCTCAAAGAAGATGCTCAACTCAATGTTAAAATCGCCCAAATTGGCGAAATTCCCGCCCCCAATACCGTTTATTTTGCCCCCGAACGCGCGCATTTAGAATTTGACGCTGAGGGAAAATTTATCTATAGCAACTTTACGGCGTCAACTGGAACATGTCCGTCGATCGATGCCTTATTTCGAGCGGTCGCGCGGCGATATGGTAATGCTAGTGCGAGTATTCTGTTGACTGGGATGGGTAATGATGGTGTCATCGGCACTGAAGCTGTTGCTGCCGCTGGGGGAATAACGATCGCCCAATCCGAACAAAGTTGTTTGGTATTTGGGATGGCCAAACTCGCGATCGCGACTGGCTCGGTGCAGCATGTGCTCAATGTTGATGAGATCGCGCCCTTCCTCCTGACTAAGATATCGGTTCCGGTTAGCATCAGTTAATCATCAAACCAATCAGCTACCCCAAAACCCAGGCTGCGCTCGATCTTTAGTTCGGATGCCAGTTGGTAGGCGGCGGCAGTCCCTACCGCAGTTTCCATCACCGATGAAAACACCACATCGAGCTGATATCTGGTAATAAATTCCGCCAATCGCCACGGAAACCCCGCAATCCCAGGTTTGATCACATAGATACCGCGCCAACCGCGATCGTAAACGATCTGGAGTCGATCGAATGTCGCGACCGATTCATCCAGAGCGATTGGCGTCCGATATTTGGCAGCTAACTCGATCGTCTTAGCTATTTCGTCTAGTCCCAGCGGTTGCTCAATAAACTCAATTCGGATTGCTTGACTACACAGCTCCAACCAGCGTTCGGCGGCAATCTCTGTCAAACCCCCATTGGCATCCAGCCTCAGTTTGGCATTCGCAGGTAGCACAGCCATCAATTGATGCCAGATGGCAACCTCCCGATCGATTGGCAGCACACCGATCTTCCATTTGAAAGTAGCGTAACCTTGAGTGGCTAACGTCTGTAACCTGTCGATCGCGGCTTCACCAGCAGGCAAAAGCGCACTCGTATTAAAATGCGATGCCGTCTGAGCTGGCGTAGTTGAAAAGGCTGTCAAAGCACTGCCAAAACCAAACTGACAGGCAGGTAAATCATCAGGAATCTGATGAATTTGGGTCGTGGTGATGCGATCGCCAACTTGTTCGCAGAACGATCTGGCTCGATCGATCGATTCCGAACCAAACCACTCGATCGGCGCAATTTCACCTTGATGAGATCTTCCCAAACTATCTGTAAGTTTGATGATGATGCCCTCACGAATTTTCCACACCCCATGACTAGTTTTGAGTGGTTGTCGAAATGGCCGTCGATAGATTGAATAAGTAAATTTATAGGACATTACTGAATTGAGTTGCGATCTGGTGATTAAATAGCACTCAAAGCATCAAAACATTCGATCCCTTCCCGTTGTTTGACAGAGATCGATCGAGGTTGTCGGCTCGATCGATCTCTGAACTGAAGATGTTTGACAATCGATCTTTATTTACTAGATTGTTTGAGTTTTTTGCTCAGACATACCCCCATCGAAGCACCGACAAAGCTACCAATCAACGTCAAGGGTTCGGGCACACTGGTAATCTGCGCCGAAAAGCTAACGGGTAACTCACTCCCTGGGCGCAAATTTTGAAAACCCGAGACAATTGGTGGCTCCGAAAAAACTTCAAGATATCCTGGCGTTGCTAAAAAACTAGCATAAAAAGGACTGACAAAGCTGCCACCAGCAGTAGAATATCCAAATCCATCACCAGTTAATTGTTGAGGATTGAGGCTAATTAAATTGTCAACATTAAAAGGTTCGTTGCCCGGTATGGGCGTGCCGGTTGGTTGCAATCCGGTAATTGTTGCCCCATTGCGCGTACCAGTAATTCCCGTAATCAGATAAAAGCCCGAACTATCGGGCGTATCATTTGTGGAAAATGTCCCATTTGCAGCGATCCCAGATCCGGTATAGTTCCAGTCCCAACTCAAAGTAGCAGCGGCAGCAGATTGGATCGTCCCAAAAAACAATTCGGAGGCAGTGAGAAGAGCCGTAGCAGAGATTAAGAGAATTTTCATGGCGATCTTGATGATGATTGATACTTTGTCGGAATTTATAATGTTTCGCGACAGCGATTGCGAGCACAACAAGCAAAAAGTAGTGTTTTGAAATTCAATCTTAGTATACGATCGGGATTGGTATAATCACAGCTTTGCGATCGCAATATTTACACGATCGATAAGCCCTGTAACAATAGCTGTTGTTCTGCGGGTGTCAGTCCCTGACTCTGAATTAATACACCAAACTTACCTAACCCGATCGGATCGATCAGTTGATGCAAATTTTGGCGACGCTGGAGTAAGGACTGAATCTCGCCACTACTACTCGAAATTGTGGCAATCCTCTCGCCTAAACCCAATGCCATTAAGAACAGCCCTTGCTGAGTAAAGCCAACTGTTTGCAAGCCTAATAATTCACCCTGATTCTGAAGTGCAGTAAAATCAACATGAGCGGTCAGATCTTGATTACCGACATTAATGTAAGGATCGTTGTGATGAGCATGCTGGTAGTAGCATTGCAACGTCCCTTGAGAGCGTATGGGATTGTAATAGCGATCGGCACTATAGCCATAATCGATCGAGATAATATATCCCCGCCGCAACTTGTTCGTAACCTGTTCTAGCCATGACAAGGCTGCTAAATTGACTTCAGTGCGATAATTGTCTGGATAGCGATCGCTCAATAAATTAATCTGATTGAGTTGCCAGTATTTAGAGATTTTATCCGTAGATAATTCATCAATCTTCTCGTTGAATACTCGATCTTTCTCACTAACAGTTACATAAATCTCTTGCATTTTATCCTTGGTAACTATAACTTGGTGGATCGGAAAAGCATCAATGAGTTCGTTCGATAAAAAGCAACCGGTTATCGATCGATCTGGGATGTCTGTCCAATCGCACCAACGCACGGGTAAATTTTGCAACCTCGATTGTTGCGCTCTGCACATTGCGGGCGCGGTTTCGATGATGATGTAATCTATCGATCGAAAGAAGTCGGAATATTCTTTCTGGGAGTATGCTAAGATTTGAGCCGCTAATAATCCTTGCCCTGCACCCATTTCTACAATGCTGAATAGTGTTGGCGATCCTAAGATCTGCCAAATTTGATATAACTGAATAGTAAGCATTTCCCCGAAATCATCGGCCAAATGCGGCGAAGTCAAAAAATCACCACTTTTGCTAATTTGCTCGGAATTGCTAGCATAATAACCATGCTGTGGATGATACAATACTAGGTCCATATATTCAGCAAAAGTAATCTGTTGCTGAGGAGTATTATTAATCTGATCGCAGATGACTGCCACTAACTCTATATTATTATTATCCATACTTAACTAATCACCGTGCTCATCTACTCATCATACCTAAATTAATGGAACTGCATCGGACGACGGGCAACTGGCGGTTGGGATTGGGATTATCGCTAATTACGGTAATTCTGTGGGGCTTAGTGCCAATTACCTTGGCAATTGTCTTGAAAAAATTAGATGTTTATACAATTAATTGGTTTCGGTTTGTGACCGCATTTATTTTATTAGGTTGTTACCTAGTTAAACAAAAAAATCTACCGAAGCTTTCGCAATTAAGAACGGTGCCGATCTATTTATTTGCGATCGCCATCCTGGGTTTAATGGGTAACTATATTTTCTTTGTGATGGGTTTAAAAGCTACATCACCATCCCATGCTGAAGTTTTAATTCAGTTAGCGGGTGTATTTTTGAGTTTAGGTGGATTGCTAATTTTCAAAGAACGTTATACACGCTATCAATGGCTGGGCGTTGGTATTCTCATCACTGGATTTATCGGTTTCTTCTCCGAACAATTAAAAGTCTTAGCCACCGATAGCGACCGATACATTAACGGCAGCATCATGCTAATTATTGCTGGAATTACTTGGGCGATTTACGCCCTAATTCAAAAGCAGCTCTTAACCAGGTTAGATTCCACACATATTATGTGGGTAATTTATGGTGCGTGTGGATTATTATTCTGGACTGTGGCCAAACCCCAAACATTACTTCAGCTTAACGCGATCGAGTGGAGCGCACTGATTTTTTGCGGTTTGAATACAGTTATTGCCTATGGTGCATTTGCCGAATCGCTCCAACATTGGGAAGCTTCTAGAGTCAGTGCGATTTTGGCTCTAGCACCAATTTTTACCATTGTATCGATGAGCCTCATGGCTTGGTTGGCACCAGGATTAGTTACACCAGAACATTTGACTGCTCTGGGTTTAGTCGGTGCAATTCTCGTTGTCACTGGCTCGATGTCGATCTCATTAGGTAAAAGTTAGTATTGCTAACAGCTCCCGCAGACAGGTTCTTTTTAACCGTCCACTTCTCTGTCAATTAACGCATCGCCACCGATTTTGGCAGCTAGCCAGCTTAAACTACCCACAACGCAAATCGCTAAAATAGTGGCGATTGCAGCATAGGTGTAAAGTGCTGATAGTGATTCTCCATCAGGCAGGAGCTTTTTAAAGGGAGCCTTGATCGCATCATTCCAGGCTAAGGCAGATACGAAGCCTAATGAGGCAGAGGCTAAGGTAATCATCGTCTGCACCAGAGAGCGGATCGTAGTTAGCGACTTCGTTCGTAACTCATTACGTCTAGACATAGTATTTGGATAACCTAGTAGAGATTGTGGTGTTAGTCGATTGTGACGTCAATTATCTTAGCAAACATCATCGATTCTAAATCCTTTTTTTTAACCGATGATCGACTCGATTAATTAACCAACCTAACTGTCTTCCTCAATATCAATTTCAGGTTTAACTCGCTTAGAAAAAAGTTTGTCGGCATCCCAAGCATAGGTGGTGAAATTCGGGAGAATCTCTTGGGCGAAAGCTTCGGCAGCTTTAGAACGATAGCGATTGGGATTGACGATCACCGAGAGCATCCGATCAATCGCCACCCCATCGATATAGACGCGATGCAAAGTCCCATTTTCGACCTCGCGTTCGATCGCCGAAGATGAGACAAAAGCAGCTCCTAAGCCAGCTTGAACGGCATTTTTAATCGCTTCGATCGAGTTGAGTTCCATCTCGATTTTCAGCCGATTGGGATCGATTCCGCAGCGAGTCAAAACTCGATCGATGACTTTACGAATTGTCGATTGCGAATCGAGGGAAATAAAGTGCAGTTTATAGAGATCTTCTTTGGGAATACTTTTCAATCCTGCAAAATTATGATTAGTGGGTAAAATCAGCGCAAATTCGTCTTCAGCATAGGGCAAAATATCCAGCGAGTCCTGTAGCTCTGCGGGGATCTCCCCACCGATAATCGCCAAATCTACTTGGCCATTAGCCACGCTCCACGCCGTCCGCCGCGTCGAATGAACGTGTAACTGGACTGAGACATCAGGATACTTTTGCCGAAACACGCCAATCATCCGAGGTAATAAATACGTCCCCGTCGTCTGCGATGCGCCGACGATCAGCGTCCCACCTTGAAGATTCTGAAGATCCTCGATCGCCCGACAGGTTTCTTGACACAGGGTGATAATCTTTTCGCCATAACTGAGCAGCAGATGTCCGGCTTCAGTCAGTTGCGCCCGTCTGCCACCGCGATCGAATAACGGCACGTCTAATTGACGTTCGAGATTCTGCACCTGTAAACTGACCGCAGGTTGAGACACATACAAACTATCCGCAGCACGCTTGAAACTTCCCTCCGCAGCAATTGCCTTGAGAATCCGTAACTGATCCAGGGTGAAAGGCAGGTCAGACATAGCAATGAGCTGGTAAGAATTAGTAGCGATGGACTATCGACTCACATTGACCTTACCATATACTGCCGATCCTTAGTTCTCAGCCTCTTAATAATTGATATCAGACCTTGGGGGATAGGGGATAGTGGATAGTGGATAGGGGATAGTGGATAGTGGATAGTGGATAGGGGATAGGGGATAGGGGATAGAGTATGAATGCTAAAACCTAAAGCCTAAAACCTAACCCCTTACCTGACTACGCAAAAACTGGATTAGTGGAGCTTTAATCTCGGCATACCAATGCTCTTGGGGATAATGTGCGGCCATCGGTAATTTAATTAACTCGCCTTGTTTCAATGATTTTACGCAAGCCTCTGCCTGCGAGAGATCCAGCCATGGATCGTTAATGCCCCAGACAATCTGGATCGGGAGATCTAGCGTCGGCAGTCCGATCGAGATCTCTTTCAATGCTTCTGCTAGTCTGAGATTGCGGATAGTCGCCAGTAGAGATCGACCAGGTGCGGAGCTTTTGAGATATGGTTTGCGATAAGCTTCGAGATACTTGTCCTCGATGACGTGTTTGCAGCCAGCTTCGAGCGTACGCTCGACCGAGAGCGGATCTTGAGTCAACATTTCACCAGCAACTGGCAAACCTAATTGCTGTAACTGCCAAGGTAATTTAATTCCCGTCGTTAGCGGTGCATTGAGAATGACTAACTTGTCTACGCGATCGGGATTACACAGTGCGTATTGGATGCCGATAGTGCCCAAAAAGCCTTGGACGACTAGCGAAAATCGATCGACTCTCAAAGCATCCACCAGCTCGGTAAAAGCGGTAAGAAAGGCATCTGGGGTGTAAGCAAAATCTCTTTTTTCTGGCTTGCTCGAATTACCAAAACCAATCCAATCAGGCGCAATCGATCGAATGCCCTGTTCGGCTAAAGGTGGCATCAATCCCGTCCAAGTCAAACTTTGGGCGGGTAAGCCATGTAAAAGGATTGCGGTTTGGGGATTTTCCCAGCCAGTGGGGGCGAGTTCGCCATAAAACCACTCTAGGGAACCAACTTTAATCGAATTTTTAGTAATTTTAGCCACAAGTCAGATTTTAAAAACAAGCCACTCCCAGTCTAGACTGTGACTGCGTTCGCAGCGCGCCTCTTTTAGAGAATCCCGGCACGTCTCCTTTCGAGCATCGATGTAGTGCCTCGATCGACACGCCATCGATCAGTTAGCTGTCATAAAATGCCTTAATTGCGAGTAATATCCCCAAAGTTAAATCAATGGAAACCAAACCGCCGCTCCCACCATTTACCCTAGAGACTGCTACCGCTAAAGTTCAAGCGGCTGAAAATGCTTGGAATACTCGCGATCCCGAACGGGTGGCATTAGCCTATACAGAAGATTCCGAGTGGCGGAATCGATCGGAATTTTTGAGTGGACGCAAGGCAATTGCTAAATTTTTGACTCGCAAGTGGGAAAAAGAACTGGACTACCGCCTCAAGAAAGAACTCTGGTGCTTTATAGACAACAAGATCGCAGTACGGTTTGAGTATGAGCACCACAATGAGGCTGGCGAATGGTATCGGGCTTATGGGAACGAGAACTGGGAATTTGCCCCCAATGGGTTGATGATGCGCCGATTTGCCAGTATTAACGATCTGCCGATCTCGGAAACCGATCGCAAGTTTAGGTGGGAGAGAGCTTAGAGTTGCCCAGTAGGGGTAATTCATGAAGCGGCTCGCGCTCGTTGGGTTTCCCAACGGTTTAGCGAGACAAGACAATTACCCCTACTGGGCAACTCTAAATGAAGAAGCGTAAAAATTGTAGCCAAATTCGATCGAGTTGCGAGTAGATCGGTAATAGTAGGTAGAGATACTGGCGATCGACCAAATATATCAAAACTAATTATTCAAAATGTCTAATCCATCAGTTACCGTAGAGCGGACAGTTTTGTCCCAGCCTGTCTTGGGTTCGCGCCGTTTTAGTAACTACTTTTGGGCGGTTGTTGTTTCCATTGGCGGCATCGGCTTCTTGCTCGCTGGACTCTCTAGCTATTTCAAAGTCAATTTACTCCCAGTCAGCAATCCGCTGGCATTAGCATTTATTCCCCAGGGTATCGCCCTAACTTTCTATGGCGTAGCTGGTACCTTACTCGCTACTTATTTATGGGGGGCAATTCTGCTCGATATCGGCGGTGGTTATAATAAATTCGATCGCGAAGCTGGTGAGATTACCATTTTTCGGAATGGGTTCCCCGGCAAAAATCGGCGGATCGAACTCAAAAGCCAACTGGCTGACGCGCAAGCTGTCAGAGTCGATATCAAAGATGGACTCAGCCCCCGTCGCACGCTCTACGTGCGGATTAAAGGTCGCCGCGAAATCCCATTGACTCGCGTGGGCGAACCGATTTCGTTGACGGAATTAGAAACTCAAGGGGCAGATTTAGCTCGGTTTCTAGGAGTGCCGTTGGAGGGATTGTAAGTTAGTGGAGAGTAGATAGTGAATAGGGTTTATTGACATTCAGGTGTCGATGGGATCGAACGAAAATAGAACCCAAAATCCCTGGAAATCCAACCGCTAAATCTGTTGTTCTATCCACTACCCACTGTCTTGATTCACTACCCACTATCCACTATCCACTGTCTTGATTCGCTAAACCCTCGGGGAACCCGAGGAGCGCGAATCGCTATCCACTATTTAGGAGTTAAACCCGATGCAAGTTGCCATCGAAACTGCAATCAGCGATCCGCAAATAGAGATCGGTCAAGGTAACAATCAGCGGCAGCTCTCGATCGAGGTTTCTGCTGTCGCCGAACCTGAAGATCGGCAATTACCGCTGAACTTGTGTCTGATTTTAGACCACAGTGGCTCGATGAAAGGTACACCGCTGAGTACCGTCAAACAAGCAGCGCAGGAATTGATTAACGGTTTGAAACCCGAAGATCGGTTGTCAGTAGTGGCATTCGATCATCAAGCCGAAGTCATCGTCCCCTGTCAGCAAGTCACCGATCCGAGTGAGATTTTCGATCGAATCGATAAATTGCAAGCGGCAGGTGGTACCGCGATCGACGCGGGGATTAAACTGGGTATTACCCAATTACTCGAAGGCAGGCAAGATCGGGTTTCCCACGCCTTTATCCTCACCGATGGCGAAAACGAACATGGTGACGACGAACGGTGTATCAAGCTTTCTGGATTTGCGACCGAGAGTAATATCACGCTCAATACGCTCGGATTTGGGGAAAATTGGAACCAAAATATCCTCGAAAAAATTGCCGATACGGCGGCTGGGACGCTTGCCTACATTGAAGAAGCAACGCAAGCCGTCCGAGAATTTGGCCGGATCTTCAACCGGATGCAATCAGTCGGCTTAACCAATGCTTATCTACAACTCGAACTCAAGCCCAAAGTCCGCCTCGCCGAACTCAAACCTGTCGCTCAAGTAGCTCCAGAGACGATCGAGTTGGCCGTCGAAGATGATGGCAAGCTCCAAATCGTCCGCCTGGGCGACTTGATGAAAGATCTGTCGCGGGTAATTTTGGTCAATACCTATATCGGGCAACTAGCCGAAGGCGAACAAGCGATCGCGACGCTGCAAATTCGCTATGATGACCCCGCCCAGGGCAAGACCAATTTGCTGACGCCGCCAGTGGATGTGAACGTGACTGTCACTGCCAATCATCAGCCAGTCGTCGATAGTAACGTTCAGCAACAAACACTCGCCCTAGCTAAATATCGGCAAACTCAACTTGCCGAACAAAAACTCCAACAAGGAGATCGGGCGGGTGCGGCGACCCTGCTCCAAACTGCGGCCAAAACTGCCCTGCAAATGGGCGATACTAATGCGGCGACCGTATTGCAATCCAATGCGACGATCCTGCAAGGTGGCGAGGATCTCTCCGAAGCTGAGAAAAAGAAAACTCGGATGGTTTCTAAAACGATCTTGCAATAACAATTAAAGTCTGTCTCGATCGCAAATCTGGGGGTAGGGGTAATTCATGAATTACCCCTACCCCCAGATTTTTAGCGCATTGTGAAAACTGTGAATATCAATCTCGGCGATCCAAAAACGCGACTAATTCCGTCAACTTATCCCAAGCTTTGCCACTGCTTAGTACCGTTTGAGCGATCGCGATCGCTTGTTGATGCGCGCCGATGGGTACCACACCACCGACTTGGAGTGCTAAACCCGCATTGAGCGCGACAATATCGCGTTGGATCGCCGTGCCTTTACCTTGCAAAATAGTGGTGAGAATGGCCGCATTTTCAGCCACATCGCCACCTTTGAGGGCGGTAATCGGTGCGGGAGTAAGCCCCAATTCCAGCGGATCGAGACTAGTCAGTTCAACGTGTCCATTGGTCAAAATTGCCAAATCGGTTAAATCTCCCAAACCAGCCTCATCCAATCGTTCGCGCCCGTGTAAGACGATCACTTGTTGGGTTCCCAAAATTCCGGCGGCGGTCGCCATTATCTCCAGCAAATGTGGTGAGCCGATACCAATTACTTGCCCTGTCGGCCGGAGGGGATTGACCAAAGGGCCGATCGAATTAAATACCGTCCGAATCTTTAATTCTTGTCTGAGGGGTGCTACCGCTTTCATCGCGGGGTGCCAACCAGCCGCAAATAGAAAGGTAATCCCGACGGCATCTAAAGCCGCTGTCACCCGCTCGGCTGGAGCTGACAATTTCACCCCTAATGCCTCCAGAACATCCGCAGAACCGACGCGGCTGGATGCTGACCTACTGCCATGTTTGGCGACTTTAACCCCGGCTGCGGCGGCCACAAACGCTGCTGCGGTGGAGATATTAAATGTCGCTGCACCATCGCCCCCAGTGCCACAGGTATCGATGACTGGGTATGGATGGGCGATCTTAGAAGCTTGTAGAACTTGCGCCATCCCTGCGAGTTCGTGAGCGGTAATCTTTTTGGCTTCCAGTGCCACTAAAATCGCGCCAGAGAGGACGGGTGGAATCTCGCCGAGCAACCAGCCCTGCATCAGCATGGTGGCTTGCTGCTGGCTCAGGGATTGGCGATCGAGCAGTTGTTGGAGTAGCAGCGGCCAAGTAGTAGGTTCGGTGGAGACAGGAGGGGTACTCATTGATAGGGCGCGATCGAATCGATCTGTAACAAACATCTCGATTATCCTCGATCGAGGTTGTCGATTCTCATTCTGAGAGGCTTTGCCAACGAATTGTCAGCAATAGATTTTAGTTTTTGACGGCTCCGTGCACTAAGATCGATCCAAATTACAGTCGATCGCCGATCGTGTACCATGATTGGAGATATGTCACGAGTGCATATTTGTCTGAAAACCCCGCATTTACCCACATGAAGATTCAACTAAAGATCGAGAGACCCCTAGCTGCGCTCTGTTTGGGATCGATATTGACGATCGAATTAGGCTGCCAGATCGCTTTTGCTGCTGACCCGAAACCTGTCGATCGGACGATCGGCTGCGATATCGCGATCGCTGGTGGTGGATTGAGCGGCACAGCGACTGCCTACGAAGGCTTACTCGCAGGCAAACAAGTCTGCATGACCGAGATTACCGACTGGGTCGGCGGCCAAATTACATCCCAAGGGGTGTCCGCACTAGATGAGCGACCGACTCAGCGATCGAAAAAATATTTCTCGCGCGGCTACCTAGAATTTCGGCAAAAAGTTGAAGATTATTATGGCAAGTTAAATGCGGGTAGCTGTTGGGTGAGCGAAGTTTGTTTCCTCCCGAAAGATGCTCATAAACTATTGTATGGAATGCTCAAAACTGCCGAGCAGAAAGGGAAAGGAAAACTACATTGGTTGCCAAATACCGTAGTTAAAGAACTAATTGTTGGCAAAAGAGGCAATGGCCAACAAATTACAGCTTTAGTCGCCATTCAACATCAACCGCAGCCAGGAACTGCGCCGCTCAATACCGAACCGCTCTCGCGGACGATCGATGATGCTTATAGCTATCGGGATTCTGCCAAGTTTCAAAAGCAGAAAATCATCTTAATTCCAACTTATAAAACGCCCCAGCAGCAAGCGGCGAAACCCGCAGATTGGTATGTAGTCGATGCGACAGAGACAGGCGAACTCGTCGGATTGGCCGATGTTCCTTACCGGCTAGGACTCGACCCCAGATCTGCCGACGAGCCATCCTCGGCTAGTACCACTGGCGACACCTACTGTACCCAGGGTTTTACATATCCGTTTGCAATGCAGACGACAGAGACCCCTCAATTGCAGGTACAACCGGTTTCTTACCAACAGTACGCGCCGTACTATAGCTACGAACTCAAACGGCTGGCTGATTTTGGATTGGTATACAGCTATCGGCGGATTTTGAGTTCGGGTGCCGGCCAAAAGACTAAATTCGGCGGGATTAGTTATACCGCGCCGACTCCTGGCGATATCTCGATGCAAAACTGGACGTGGGGGAATGATTATCGGCCGAGTAGTGCCAATGACAATCTGATTCTCGATCGATCTCAGCTCCAAGCTGGCGGTCAACTTCAACCTGGCGGCTGGATGGGCGGATTGCGGGCAGATACCCTCCGCAAGGGGGAAGAACACGCCCAAGGCTTTTACTACTGGTTGGTCGCTGGCACCACAGATTCGCGCGCTAATCCCGATCCCAAATCCCCCGACCACTGGGTGAAGACGCCCAATCCCAATCAACGCTATCTGAGTGGGTTGGACTCGCCAATGGGGACGAAGCATGGGTTGTCAAAATATCCCTATATTCGTGAAGGCCGCCGGATTATCGGCAGACCTAGCTATGGACATAAAGATGGATTTGTGATTGCAGAGGTGGATATGAGCCGCAATAACCTGCTCGATCCCAAAAAAATGCCAGAACTATCGCCCGCCGAATATCGGCGACTACAAGCTAATTTATCGGGCGTGAATGCATTGAATGTGTTGACTGGCGATCGACCGACGCCGCGCAATCGAGCGACTATCTATGCCGATACTGTCGGCATCGGCCACTATGCGATCGATTTTCATCCCTGTATGCAAAACTCACCGCCGGAAGCCCCCAATAATAGCGAACGTGCTGGCGCGCGCAAAGGTGAAGGCCAAGCTTACCCCTTCCAAATTCCCCTGCGGGCGATGATTCCCCAAAAGATTGATAATATGTTAGTAGCTGGCAAAAGTATCGCGACCAGTCATGTCGCTGCTGCGGCCTATCGGGTGCATTCGTTTGAATGGTCTGCTGGGGCTGCGGCTGGTACTACGGCTGCATTTGCTTTGGACAAAGGCATTACTCCCGCCCAAATGGTCGAAAATCTCCCCGATCGATCGACCTCACTACTAGAGCTTCGCAAACGTCTCGAAGCAAACAATAATCCGACATCGTTTCCGAATACTTCAATTTTTAATAATAATTGGCAAGAATGGAAGTAACTATGGTGTTCGCGCCCGAACAATCCAGTCAAACAGTCACCATCTCCAAACCTTATCCGAACTTTAAGGTGATCGTTTTGGATGATGACTTTAATACGTTTGAGCACGTACATACTTGTTTGATGACTTATATCCCAGGCATGAGCGAAGATCGTGCCTGGGAACTCACCAATCAAGTCCATTTTGAAGGCCAAGCGATCGTCTGGGTGGGACCGCAGGAGCAAGCCGAACTCTATCACCAGCAGTTACGCCGCGCGGGTTTGACGATGGCTCCATTAGAAGGTGCCTAGCAGCTCGTTAATTTAATTGCTGGTGTCGGCCAATCCCATCCGACAGCTACACACAGCATCTTCCTCAAGTAAAATACAGCGAAAATCTCAGCCCGATCGAATTTCCAAAAACTAGCTTGTTGCTACTGAGAACTTTAAACTAAAATTAAGGGCGTGGATCTTCAGCAACAAGGGTCATTGTCATGTTATGTCCAGACCAAGAAGTACCTGCCGATCGAATTTTTGTCAAGGCTAGCACAATGGCGATCGAGAACGCTGACGATCGCGCAGAAATAGACCGATGCATCGAGGCTGTAACCGGATTAGAGCGGTCTGGTACCAATGGGATCGACAGAGCAGGTAAAGCTCTGCCAGATCCGCTCGATCTACCGCCGCCGCCCTCGATCGATCGTCCGCGAATTATCCTCGCTGATGATGATGCCGATACGTGCGATTATCTACGGCAGTTGTTGAGCCAATCTTATCAGGTGGAAATTGCCGTAGATGGTGTGGAGGCAATGGCGGCGATCGATCGCCAAATGCCGGATTTGGTGTTGACAGATGTGCTGATGCCCAAGCTGGATGGCTTGGAGTTGTTGCGATCGATCCGTGCTAATCCAGCAACTCAGGATCTCCCCGTCATTCTGTTATCTGGCTATGCTAAAGAAGAATCGCGCATCGCTGGACTCGAAACAGGCGCGGATGACTATATCATCAAGCCGTTTTCGCCGCGCGAACTAGTCGCGCGGGTGGATGCTACGCTCAAACTAGCCCGAATCCGATTGAGTGCGCGCGATCGCGAACGGGCATTACAACAAGAAACCGATACAGCAAAAGCCAATCTCGATCGGATCGTCGCGAATATTAACAATGGCTTTGCGACATTCGATCGGCAGTGGCGGTATACCTATGCCAATAATCGCCTGTTAGAAATTTTTGAGTTGCCCCGTGAAAAAGTCTTGGGCAAACAAGCCTGGGAAGTATTCCCGCATCAAGTAGGCATCGAGTTTTTCGATCTCCTCAACCGCGCGATGACCGAACGGGTGGAGGCGCAGTTCGAGTATTATTACGCGCAGGTAGATTGCTGGGTGGAGCATCGCGTTTATCCCACCGATGACGGACTGGCGATCTTGATGGCGGACGTGAGCGAACGCAAACGCGCGGAACTGCTGTCGATCGAACAAACCAAACTGCTAGAATTAGCCGCTGCGGAGCTGCGCGAGTCAGAGATCGAATACCATACCCTATTTGAGTCGATCGATGAGGGCTTTTGTATGGTGGAAATGCGCTTTGATGCCCAAGAGCAGCCAGTCGATTATCGGTTCGTCCAGGTCAATCCATCATTCTTCAGCCTGACGGGATTACCCGCAGACGCAGTGGGCAGAACGGCGCGCGAACTGATTCCCGATCTCGAAGACTTTTGGATGGAAACTTATGGCAAGGTCGCGCTGACGGGGGCAGCGGTGCGGTTTGAAAACCATTCCGCACCGATGAACCGTTGGTTTGATGTGTATGCTGCTAGGGTTGGCGATGCCGCTAGCCACCGCGTCGCGATCGTGTTTACCAACATCACGGAGCGCAAACAAGCAGAAAAAATTTCGCAGCGCGCTGCGAAATTTGATGCTTTTCGGATCGCCCTGGCTGATGCCCTCCGTCCACTTGCCAACCCCGTCGAGATCCAAGTTACTGCTAGCCGCTTACTGGGCGATTACCTGGGTGCAAATCGGGTCATGTACTTTGAGGTGCGCGGTACCGATTATGTTATCGATCGCGATTATGTTAATGGTGTGAGATCGATGTGCGGCAGCTACCCGATCAATTCGTTCGGCTCTACCGTACTGGCGGCATTACGTAATGGTCAGTCCCTATCTGCCGCTGATGTCGCATCAGCACCCAACCTATTCCCAGAGCAGAGAGTGGCTTATGCTACGGCTCAGATTGGTGCCTACATCGTTATCCCCCTGCTCAAAAGCGGTGACTTCGTTGCGGGACTTACAGCCCATACGTCTGAGCCGAGAGAGTGGACCCCAGACGAACTAAATCTAGCTGAAGAAGTCGCCGAGCGGACGTGGGCGGCGGTCGAACGCGCTCGTGCCGAAGTAGCCATGCGGGAGTCGGAAGCAAAGTATCGCAGCTTGTTCGAGTCGATCGATGAGGGCTACATTCTGATTGAGATGCTTTTTGATGCTACCGATCGACCGATTGACTTCCGGTATCTAGATGCAAATCCAGCCGCAGTACAAATGCTGGGTGGAAATCCGATCGGACGGCAGGCACGGGAATTTTTCCCCAGCGTAGAAGCGCATTGGATTGAAACGCTCGGTCGCGTTGCTCAGACAGGTATCGGCGAACGTCACGAGTTGGATGCCTCATCGCTGGGTGCCTGGTACAATTTCTATGCCTTCAGCATCGACAATGCCGACAGTCGGCGCGTGGCGGTGATTTTTGAGGATATAACTGTGCGCAAACGCGACGAAGCAAATACAGCCTTTTTAGCCACAATTCAGGACGACTTTGCCCGACTCATCACCGCTGATGAAATTATGCAGATAGTAGGCGAAAAGCTGAGTCGATATCTCGATACCTCACAATGTCTGTTTACCGAAATCGATGAGGCGCAAGATCGGGCAATCGTAGAGTACAACTGGCATAGCGCAGATACGCTGGACTTAGTTGGTACTTATCAGCTCTGTGAGTTTGTCAGTGCGGAATTTTACCGCGCGGCACGAGCGAGAGAAACGATCGTCGTCGGCAATACCCAAACTGATGCGCGGACTAATGCAGACAGATATGCTGCCTTTAATGTTCATGCGTTTGTAAATGTACCGTTTCATCGCGGTAACAACTGGAAATATTTGCTGACAATTAATGATGTGCGATCGCGTGATTGGCGCGAGGATGAGATCGAGCTGATTTATGAAGTAGCCAATCGCCTCTTCCCCCGCGTCGAACGCGCCCGCGCCGAAGCCGAAGTTGCCGCCAACCTCCGCGATACCCAACTCCTCCGCGAACTAGGCGCACGACTGGTAAGCGAAGATGATTCCCAAACTCTCTATCGCGAGATTCTAGCTGCGGCGATCGATCTGACTGGTGCCGATGCAGGCACGATCCAAATTCTCGACGAGCAGACGCAAGATTTGTGCCTGATTGCTTCACAAGGGTTCGAGTCATCCATGACAGATCGTTTCATGCGGGTAGATGCTAGTTCGGATACCTCCTGCGGCATCGCGATCGGTAGCGGTACTCGGACGTTTGTAGACTTCGACGCGCCGCACCCAGACCCGCATGGCTCGCTGCGGCTGCATGTGGAAGCAGGCTTGTTATCCGCTCAGTCTACCCCACTGATTTCGCGCACGGGTAAACCGATCGGCATGGTGTCTACTCATTGGCGCACTCGCCACCGACCGAGCGATCGCCAGCTCCAGTTTCTCGATTTACTCGCCCGTCAAGCCGCCGATACGATCGAGCAGCGACAAACTACAGCGGCATTACGCGAGCGGGAGGAGCAATTGCGCCTAGCGACCGAATCCTCCAAGTTAGGCATGTGGTTCTGGAATCTCGA
Organism: Chamaesiphon sp. OTE_75_metabat_556; assembly: GCF_031378165.1. Classification (NCBI taxonomy): domain Bacteria; kingdom Bacillati; phylum Cyanobacteriota; class Cyanophyceae; order Gomontiellales; family Chamaesiphonaceae; genus Chamaesiphon; species Chamaesiphon sp. OTE_75_metabat_556. The sequence continues at coordinate 12,902 of NZ_JANNDR010000215.1, read as the reverse complement.
AACCGATACCCTCACCTGGACGGAGCAGTGTAAAGCGATCTTCGGCTTACCTGCGGCTGCGGATATGTCCTACGAAATTTTTATCGCTGCCCTCCATCCCGACGATCGCCAGCGCACTCAGGCAGCGGTGATTCGATCGATGGCGGAGCAGGCAGATTACGATATCGAATACCGCTCCTGTTGGCCGGATGGGACGATCCATTGGATTGCGGCGAAAGGTTCTTGTACATATAACACTACTGGCACACCGATCCAGATGCTGGGTGTCGCGATCGATATCACCGAGCGCAAACGGGTAGAGGAAGCACTGCGCGCTAGTGAGGCGCAACTAGCAGCAGAGGTAGTCGATATGCAGCAGTTACAGCAGATCAGCAGTCAGTTGATTAGCGAAGACAATATCGATGCCCTGTATGAGCAAATCGTCGATGCGGCGATCGCCTTAATGGATGCCGATCTCGGTACCGTCTACACGCTCGACCCCGACCGGAATCAGCTACGGCTGCTAGCATCGCGGGGTTTGCATCCAGCAGCGGTAGAGCGTTGGCAATCGGTGAGCCTTGATGCAAATACTGCTAGCGGTAAGGCTGCCGCAACTGGCGAACCGACATTCATCAGCGATCTCGAAACCTGCAATTTGCCGTTTGGGTCAGTAGACCTCGATTGTGCTCGGCTGAGTGGGATTAGAGCGGTACAGTCCACACCACTAATTTCGCGCAATGGTCGGATCGTCGGTACGATCTGTACCCATTGGCGGATACCGCATCAGCCCACAGTCCGCAGACTGCGCTTGCTCGACGTACTCGCCCGACAGGTAGCCGACTTACTCGATCGGAAACAAGCCGAAGACTCCCTCGCCGAGCGCGCCCGCCAACTCGCCGATCTCAATAGTCGCCTCGCCCGATCGGAAATCCAGCTCCAAGAGCGCAATCAAGAGCTAAATAGCTTTGTCCACATCGTCTCTCACGACCTCAAAGCACCCCTGCGCGCCGTGGCGAACCTATCCCAATGGATTGAAGAAGATTTTGAAGGTGCGGTTTCGGCAAATACCGCAGCGCAAATGAATCTGCTCAGAGGTCGGATCTATCGGATGGAAGGGATGATCGATGGACTGCTCGAATATGCACGTGTCGGTCGCCAAGATGGTCAGTTAGAGCTAGTTGTGGTTGCGGAGTTAGTATCTGAAGTTATTGAATCGATCGAGCCACCACCGACCTTTGAGATCGACATCGCCGCCGCCCTACCCACCTTTGCCGCCAATCGACTGCTACTATCCCAAGTATTTGCAAACCTAATTAGTAATGCCTTCAAGCATCACGATAGGTCGGATGGCTGCATTCGGATTTCCAGTCGAGAGCTAGGCGATAGCTATGAATTTGCGATCTGTGATGATGGCCCAGGCATCGCACCAGAATATCGCGATCGAGTATTCATCATTTTCCAAGCCGCCAATCCTCAAAAAAATCCCGATAGCACGGGTATCGGTCTGAGCATCGTCAAAAAAATCGTCGAAACTGCCGGAGGGAAGATTTGGCTAGAGTCAGAACTGGGTAAGGGAACAACGTTCTACTTTACCTGGCCGCTGCGCCACTTGACAGACTGAATCATCGATCGCGTGGATAGACTGCTCGCCCCCCGCTAATCGAGTACTCGATCGCTGAGGAAAGTACTACATCGCTAGCTCAATCTGGCCGTACATTCAAGAATTAGACGTTGATTTTCGATCGCGTGCGGTTGGATATCCAGTGCTGCCCGAAACGCCCTAATCGCGGCTGAATAGTTGCCCAGCGCGGCATGACATAAGCCCAACCCATGCAGCGCGCCAAAATGAACGGGATTGAGGGCGAGTGCCATCTCGCAGTCGGCGATCGCCAGATCGTAGTCTTGAGTCATAAATTTGAGGACGGCGCGCCGATTCCAGGCTTCAGCAAAGTCTGGCAAGGCATCGACTAGATCGTCTAAAATTGATGTAGCAGCAGCCACATTACCTGCTGATAGCAATTTTTCACTCTCCTCGATCTGGGCGAGGGGAATCTTGCCTTTTTGCCAAAACCAAATACTCCAGAGTTGCCGCGTAGCGCGTTCGCGAATATTCGGATCGCTATTTTTTAAATCCAATAGTAACTTATCAACTAAATTTTGATTCATAGCGGCGATCGGTAACTTGTTCGAGTCTTAGTACGGAGATTAGAAAGATCGAAGATATCGAAAAACTCTGCTTGTACTCTCAATTCAGACAAAATATTACTAATTGTTTTTGATCGATAGCCGATCGATATAATAGAGATCGGGACTACAATCCAACATCTTGCTCCGAACAATTTCCAACTCTAATTTAGCACCCATATGGCTACTTATCCAGGTATTTCCAGCGAGGCTTTCAAACATCCTCTCGATCTGCAAGCAGAACAGGCGTTGCGAAGCGTACCTGGTTTTAATTTGGTCGCGAGTAAATTTGTCGAATTCATATATGAGCGTCCCCAATTAGTCTATCTGATGGGGAATAGCATTCAGGCTGGCCCCAGACAATACGCAACTATTTATGGCATGTTTCGAGAATGCGTGCGCGACTTGGATATTTATCCCGAACCACTATTATTTGTCAGTCAAAATCCCCAAGTCAATAGTTATGCCATGGGACAAGAAAATCCCTATATTGTCATCAATACTGGCTTGTTAGATCTACTCGAACCAGATGAAATCAAGACTGTCTTAGCCCACGAACTCGGACATATTAAGTGCGGACATACAATCTTGATCCAAATGGCGATGTGGGTGATGAATGCTGCTTCAGTCATCGGTGAAATGACCTTTGGACTAGGGAATATCGTCAGCAACGGGCTGATCGTGGCTTTTTATGAATGGCGGCGCAAGGCAGAGTTATCATCAGATCGAGCGGCATTATTGGTGATGGAAAATCCGCGTACGGTGATGAACACGATGATGAAAATTGCTGGTGGCAGCAAGGAATTCATCGATGAATGTAGTTTGGAAGAATTTATCAAACAATCAGAAAATTATCGCAATCTCGATGCCGACGGCTTGAATCAAATTTATAAAGCTTTGATGTATGTGGGTGTCAATGGGATGCTCAGTCATCCATTTCCGGTCGAACGCATTCACTATCTCCAAGAATGGACAAACTCGATCGAATATCAAGAAATTCGGCGCGGGAACTATCAACGAGTTACGGTCGATACGGTCGGTACCGAGCCGACTACGAGTGAAGCTGACCGCTTACAGAATGAGATCGACAAACTACAACAAGAAATCAACAGACAGCGAGATCGCGATCGATAGTTAAGTTAGAATATAGATTGAATTGTCTATTGCGGCGATCGTCAATTATTAATCTAACAAGCTGTGGTAACAAAAAATCTATTGTCAGAAATTAATGATCTCTCAAACTGAATATCTCAAGGTACTGCGACCACTCCTTCCCGAAATAGCCTTTAAACAAAACTTCCATAAATTATTTGTGCTCGCGATCAATTTCCTGATTTTAGGACTTGGTTGGGCGATCGCTCGTGACTTAGATCGATGGTCGATCGAGTGGTTATGGCTCTATCTACCTTTAAGTTTAGTAATGGGTAATAGCATTATTATCTGTTTATTTGCCGCCCACGATTCGATGCATGGTAGTACCATCAAACAGCCAGCTTTAAGATATCTAACCAGTTGTTTGGCTTTGGCACTGTTGTGGATGCCGCCGACGCTGTGGAAATCCGTCCACAATCACAAACATCATACCGAAACTAATGCGATCGGCGATCCGGATCGGATGTATTTAGTCGGCCAAAACGATACTTGGGGCAAGTGGATTCAAAATCTGTTCGTCCCATCTTCTGGCGTAAATTGGGCATTCTTGATCTTGGGGATGGCAACATCATGGGTGGTACATACTTTTCGCCACATCACGGCAATTTTGATCTTCAATCGCGATGATGTCGATTATGTGCCAGCACCAGTAGTTGTCAGTTCACGCAAACGTCAAACGATCGCGATCGAGTTAGTCGCAATTTGTATAATTCATCTAAGTATTCTCGCCATCCTCAAGTTTAATCCGCTGGCAATTTTATTAGCATATATATTGCCGCTGGGAATTGGTTATGCCGGGGTAATGTTTTATATTTATACCAATCATTTCCTCTGTCCGATGACAGATATTAACGATCCATTGGTAAATAGTGTCTCGTTAAAAATGCCCAAGATTTTTGACTTGTTACATTTTAATTTTTCCTATCATACCGAGCATCACTTATTTCCGAGCATTAATTCCGATTACTATCCCTTGGTACAGGAATTATTGCAAACTCACTATCCAGAATCTTATAATCTGATTCCAGTGGGTAAAGCATGGCAGTTATTGATGCAGACACCGCGACATTATCGCGATGAAATTACATTGACAGATAGTCTTGATCGGGAATCAGTAATTTGTCCGTGTGCCGTAATTTGCCTGGAGACTAGACTTTAGTCTCCGCTAACGATCCAAAGTCCGCCTGCTGATTCGAGGTTTAGCTAAATCTCGAATAAGAATATATAATTGACGATACACTTGCCCCAGATTGTGAAGTTGCGGTTTGGCGGAGTGGCCGATGCGAACGATTGCAGGTGGATAATTTGTGGAGATAGCGGTTGATGTACGGGTATGGCTGGAGGCGGATTTAGGGTGACTCTAGACGAACGAGTAAACACCGCCACGACAGCAACAAGATCGGCAGATCGATCGTGGCCATTTTGGTTGACATTGCCGATCTATCCTTACAATCAGCGGCGGACGATGCGGCGGGAAGTAGTACCAGAAACGATTTGGATATTCGAGCAGGTGCAGGGCATCTTTTATGTCGTCGTGCCGATTCGGATGACAGTCGTTAAGTTAGCTACTGGCGGCTTGTTCGTGTATGCACCCGTCGCCCCAACTGGCGAATGCTTGGAATTGGTAAATGAGCTAGTTGCCCTGCATGGGGATGTCAAATATATCATCCTGCCCACAATTTCGGGGTTGGAACATAAGGTTTTTGTCGGGCCATTTGCGCGTAAATTTCCGCAGGCACAAGTATGGGTAACTCCAGATCAGTGGAGTTTTCCAGTCAATTTGCCCTTGAGCTGGCTGGGTTTGCCGATCGATCGTACCCAGATTTTACCCGCAGATAGTCGTCAGACCCCCTTTGGGGATGAGTTCGATTATGCCATTCTTGACACGATCGATTTAGGGCCGGGACAGTTTGCCGAAGTTGCCTTTTTTCATCGCCGATCGCGGACACTATTAGTAACCGATACGATTATTTCGCTGCCGATTTCCCCACCCACTATTCTCGAACTCGAACCCTATCCCTTATTATTTCATGCCAGAGATCGCGCCAGCGATCCGATCGTCGATACCCCCGCCCATCGCCTGACTGGCTGGCAGCGGATCTGCCTGTTTGCGCTCTATTTCCAGCCCAGCGTCCTAGAAATTCGCAATTGGGGTGAAACCTTGCACGCCGCCTCAACTGCCCCAGCCCGCAGCAAACGCGACTATTTTGGGATCTATCCCTTTGACTGGCAGACTGATTGGCACCACAAGTTTGTCGAATTACAAGGCAATGGCCGCTTATTCGTCGCACCGATTCTCCAAACATTAATTCTCAATCGCGCTCCCCAGCAAACGATCGCTTGGGTCGATCGGGTCACCCAGTGGCAGTTCGATCGGATTATTTCCTGTCATTTTGAGTCACCAACGATCGCTACACCCCAAGCATTTAGATCGGCTTTTGCCTTTCTTGAAGGTCAATCCGGTTCCGTTGATTTACCAACAGCAGACACCCAGCTATTACGCCAAATCGATCGACAATTGGTGCGGTGGCGGATTATTTTCGCAGCTAAATGTAAAACCTAAATTGAAGTTAGTGTTGTATTCTAGCCTTAGTAAAAACTCGAACCAGGAAGATCGTGAACATACCCACTGCTGATTTTGCAACTATCTTAGATCGAGCTGCTGACTCTACCGATCGTCCGAGTGCTGATGTCCTCAAAGCTGCGCTGCAAGCAGCGGAACTAGCAGCAAGAAAAGATAAACTAGCGATTCCGTTTGGATCGTTACGCGGTGAATGGCGACTCTGTTTTGCCACAGGTGCAAGTAAAGATCAACAACGCGGCGGAATTAAATTGGGTCGCGGCTATTACCTGCCCAAATTCACCCCAGCATCGATTACTTTTACCCAACAAGCTGACTCGATCGAGGGGACTGTGACCAATCGATTATTAGTCGGCAGCATTCAGATCCAATTTAGCGGGCCGTGTCGTTATCCCGGCAAGAAGAATTTACTAGCATTTGATTTTACCGAAATTCAATTCAAGATCCTGGGTGTTAAAGTTTATCAAGGCAAAATTCGCAGTGGTAAACGCGGCCAACGAAATTTTGCCAAATTATCGGTGGCCAGCTTACCATTTTTTGCTTTTTTCTGGGCTAGCGAACAGGGGATTGCTGCACGCGGACGCGGTGGCGGATTAGCACTATGGGTACGCGATTGACTAAACAAAGTGAGTTCTAGGATTGGAGTCATTAGCAGGGGAGAACAGATCTGTGGATTCATCAGAAATAAAGCTACTTCAGGCCATTTTTCAAGGCGAACTAGCCCTCGTTCAGTCATTGCTAGTACAGGGAGCCAATCCCAATATTTATGGCACAATTAGCCCACGTCTAGTCGAGCTGAGCGATCGGGGGAATACACCGCTGATGTGGGCAGCAGACGAGGGTTTTGCGGCGATTGCGATCGCCCTATTAGATGCTGGAGCTGAGATCGATGCACGAAATGCGGCTAACTATACAGCCTTGCTGTATGCGACCGAATCCGGTCGAGTGGATGTCATGAAGTTACTCCTGGCGCGGGGAGCTGCTGTGGATGGCCGGAATGCTTGTCAAGAGACTGAACTCACGATCGCTGCCAGACTTGGTTTAACCGATACCTTGCCACATTTTCTCGAACGGGGTGCGGATCTTCACGCGACCAATTACATCGGAGACACTGCCCTCTATCTCGCTGCGGAAAATGGACATCTCTATGCGGTTAAGTTATTAATCGAGCGGGGCGCGATCGTAAATACCTGCAATCGGGGTGGGTGGACACCATTGATGATGGCTGCTGCGCGGGGAGACTTAGAAGTCATCGAGTTGCTATTGCAACATGGAGCGGATTTTACTCCTCAAAATAATTGGGGGGCTACTGCTCTCAGTGAAGCCCAGAAATCCTTTCGCTCTCGTCAAGCAGTCGCTCTACTCACCACTGCTGGTGCGCGGGCATAAGCAAGATCGGCTGCTGAATGTCAATGGTGGTGAAATTTTTGGTGAAACTGGGATTACGGTAGTGCAAAAAAAATATGGCGTTGCTGAATTGGGGTATGAAGCATGGATTTTGCCCTCACAAGTTAAGACGGCAGCACTCCAGATTCTTGCAGCGCGTGGAGTCGAGCGTAAACACCATGCTCCTGTACTAGCTCATCGTGCGTCCCCACTTCGACAATGCGCCCGCGATCCAATACCACAATTTTGTCAGCATCCCGGACAGTACTGAGTCGATGCGCGATAATCAGCATCGTTCTCGTCCCCGAAATCGAGCGCATGGCAAGCTGAATGGCACGTTCCGACTCATAATCGAGACTGGAAGTAGCCTCATCAAATACCAACACATTCGGATTGACAATCAGCGCGCGGGCAATCCCCAACCGCTGCCGCTGTCCTCCCGACAACCGTACGCCGCGCTCTCCTACCACCGTGGCATATCCTTGGGGCAGCTCGTGGATAAATTCATCGACCCGTGCCATTTGACAGGCTGCTGCCACTGCATCGTCATCGGCAGTGGGATTGCCGTAGCGGAGATTGTCCATAATCGAGCCATTGAAGATATCAACCTCCTGATGGACGATCGCCAACCGAGCACGATACGAGCCGATTGCCAGCGATCGCACATCGATACCATCGACACAAATGCGTCCCTGAGTCGGCTCAAAGTAACGCAATAATAACTTCACGAGCGTGGACTTGCCCGAACCCGATTTGCCAACTAGAGCGACGGTTTGATATGGCTCGATCGTCAGATTAATATCGTGCAAGATCGGTCGGTCTGGATCGTAACCGAAACTCAGCCGCTCGAACTCAATTTTACCTGCGAAATCATATGTCACCGTCGATCGCTCGACTAAGCTCAGATCGATCGCATCGCTGCCCACTGGCTCGTGCATAAACTCATGGAATCGCAACATCGAGGCATAGCGTCGGGCTAGGAACTCTGCCAAGATACTCAAGGGTTCTAACTCGGCATAAGCCATACTGGAGACTGTCAGCAACGTCACAAAATGACCTAAAGATAGTTCGCCACGTAGGGTAGCCAGCAGAGTCATCACCAATACGCCAAAGATGCAGCTTTGAACGACAGTCCGCTGCCACATATTCAACTGCACATAACTCTTATGAATCCGGTAGAGTACCACGGTTAACTCGCGATCTAGGCGTTGCCGTTGCCTGTCGAGTTCGTAGGGTTCGGCGGCAAAAGCTTTGACAGTTTTGATATTGGTAATAATTTCGGAGGTGCGGCTCTCAGTATTCTCCATATAACTATCCAGGAGTGCCTCGCGGTTGATGATATAGCGCAACCCTTTGAGACTAAATCCGAGAATCGCCGTAAATGAGAGGGCAAATGCGATCCCAATCCGCCATTCCAACAGACAAATGACCGTAAAAATGCCGAAGATTCTGACTAATTTCGGAATCAACTGTCCGGCAATTTCTGGATAAGTCCAAGTGTGGTTGGTTAACCCGCGTGCGACTCTTCCGGCAATCCGACCAGGGTTATTTTCATCGTAAAAAGATAGGGGCAAGGTGAGAATTTTTTGGATCGTCAGATCGGCACGATCTCGTCTCGCTCGCAGCGGGATCGCCCAGTGGAACCAACTCCCAATCCAGGGCTGAATCGGTGCGCGCACGACAGATACGACAAAGACGATCGCCAACAGCAGGACTAACGATAAGTCGGTTGATGCTGGCAGATTGAAGCTAGTGGAGATCGTACTAATGAGTGCCACTAAAGGCGCGTCGAGCGGTTGCTTGGAGAGGACATTGAGAATTTGACCGATCGCATAGGGTACTGTGAGATCCACCACCTCAAACAGACTCGAAGCGGCAATGCTAATGGCCGCGATCGTCCCATAACCCCGAAAATATCCGATAATATCCCGATAAGATGCCACGCTCTGACTCCCAGAATCTCAAAATTAGCTGCTAACGATTCAGCTACCTTACCGCTTAGAAGCAGCCAGCGATCGATCGTATAGATACCTATAACAGCATACTTTACGAATATTAGAGTTGGGTTGGCATTTGGGGAGCGGTAACTTCGATTCGACTCTACCACTCGGTTGTGACAACTAACCAATTAAGGATCGCGAGATCGTGAGTAAAAATTGTTTTGGGGCAATGTGAGTGCGCTGGTAAAAAGTAGTCAAAATTAGGTATGGTCAAACACTAACTAACTCAACTCTATCCCTGATCCCCTACCTCCTAACCTCTACCCCCTAATTCATGAAAACGATCGACCAAATCAACGACAAAATCAGCAGCCAACAAGCGGTAGTCTGGACGGTAGACGAGGTAAAACTGAAAGTTGCGGAATTGGGGATCGCCAAAATTGCCGAGCTGGTAGACGTAATTACGACTGGCAGTTTTGAACCGATGGAATCATCAGGGGCAATTCTCAATCTCGGACATACCGATCCGCCGATTAAGATTCGATCGTGTACGTTAGATGGAGTGCCTGCTTATGCGGGTTTTGGGGCGGTCGATCTCTATCTTGGCGCAACCCAATTAGTCGATTATGCGGGCGAGATCGGGGATGGTGACGATCGCAAAGAGCGGGGTGGTGCCCATGTGATCGCCGATTTAATTGCTGGCAAAAGTGTTGCATTGCGGGCGATCGGCCAAGGTACTGATTGCTATCCGCGCGCGACCTTCGATACGACGATTACCAAAGATACGATCAATCAATTTTATCTCTACAATCCCCGTAATCTCTACCAAAACTTCGTCGTCGGGGTCAATGGGGGCGATCGGCAGTTGTACACCTATTTAGGCCCCTTACAGCCACGATTGGGGAATGCGGTCTACTCGAATACTGGGGCAATCTCCCCGCTCCTCAACGATCCCGATCTCGATGTGATTGGCATCGGCACGCGGATTTGGTTGGGTGGGGGAATTGGTTATGTGGCGTGGGAAGGTACCCAGCATTTTCCGCTCCAAAAGCGGGGTGAAAATCGGACACCGATCGGTCCCGGTGCGACTTTGGCTTTAATTGGCGATGCCAAACAGATGGATCCCAACTGGGTGCGTGGCTGCTATCTCAAAAATTATGGCCCCTCGTTGATGTTGGGTGTCGGGGTGCCGATTCCGGTCTTAAATGCCGATATCGTGCAGCGGTGTGCAGTACAGGATCGGGAAATCCTCGCGCCGATCGTCGATTTTTCGATTCCGCGTCGCGTGCGACCGACATTTGGACTCGTCAGCTACGAGCAGCTCAAGTCGGGCAAGATTAAAATCGAAGGCAAAACAGTTAGAGTTGCACCATTGGCGAGTATTTATCGATCGCGACAGGTGGCAATCGCGCTCAAAGCGGCGATCGATCGCGGTGAATTTTTGTTGACAGCGGCGGTAGCTGCATTGCCGCGAGATCGGGCTTTTATCCCTCAAGATCGCCGTCAGATGCCTAGCTTATTAGAAGACTGATTTCCGGCGGTAGGCATCATATTTGGTATCGTAGGTATCAAATTATTCATGAGTTGCTAACAATTGTCGATCTAACTGTGAAGAAATTATAAAATATTGGAGATATCCAGAGCAGCAGTCGTAAATTGTTTCTAACATTAGCTTCTACTTAAGATCTAATTTTTTGTGGTCAACGAATTAATTCTAACCAATAGTGATTGCAATTTACCCTGGTAGTTTCGACCCGATTACACTCGGTCATTTAGATATTATCGAACGGGGCAGCAAATTGTTCGATCGGGTAGTAGTAGCGGTACTACGAAATCCTGGTAAAACACCATTATTTACGGTCGAACAACGTCTCGGTCAAATTCGCACAGCTACCAAACATTTACCCCAAGTAGAAGTAGATAGCTTTGAGGGATTGACCGTTACTTATGCGAATCTACTTGGCGCGCGTGTCCTGCTCAGAGGACTCCGAGTGCTGTCTGATTTCGAGAAAGAACTGCAAATGGCACACACAAATAAAACCTTGTCTACAGAGATCGAGACGGTATTTTTAGCAACTTCCACGGAGTATGGTTTCTTGAGCAGCAGCATCGTGAAAGAAATTGCTAGATTCAACGGTTCGATCGACCATCTCGTCTCACCTCATGTTGCGTCAGATATCTACCAATGTTACAACAAAACCACCCATTCTTAGCAGACGAAATCTACTCCGGTATTCTCGGAGATTCCCGGACACAGCGGTTCATCGATCGGGCAATCGAAACTGAAATTGCCCCAGCAACATTCGAGTCCTTGGATGTATTTGCAGCCATCGAAGGCTTGGAAACCCGCATCTTGCAAAGTCCTCGCGTGCCCTTGACGGGTAAAACGATGGTCAACGAGGAAGAGCTATTAGAACAACTCGATTCGATTCGCTTGAATTTGCCCGAAATCGTAGTTACCGCCCAGGAAATTGTCAATTATAGAGAGCACTTGATCCAATCAGCACAGCAACAAGCCCAGCAAATTATCGCTGAAGCCAATCAACGGGCTTATCAAGTTGCCAATGAATTGGGGATTATCGATCGAGCCGAGCAAGAAGCTAGGCAGATCGAGGAAATCGCGCTCGCTGAATGCGATCGACTTAGGCAACAGACGATCCTAGAAGCACAAAGCCTGCGCGATCTCAACAGCCAAGAAATGGAACGCCTCCGCGCCCGCGTGACGAGTGAATGTCAGCAAATCCAGGCTGGTGCGGATGAATATGCTGATCGAGTTTTGCATGAAATGGAAGATCGACTGACAGATATCCTCCAAGTCATCCAACGCGGTCGCAACCGTCTCAATCCAGAGCGCACTGGCACTAATCCAGATCGAAAGCTACAGTAGACTCGCCATCGCCACGCTAGCCACGATGGCATTCCAGCGGCCACTCCCACCAAGTTAAAGATGGTGGAGCACGATGACCGAGACTTCTGGACGACAGTTAAATCGCGCTGGTGGTGGGCCAGTCGTACCGACACCGGGACTCACATAGAGTTGCATTCCCCCTAGTTCGTAGAGTCCATTAATATATTTTTTGCCCCAGACTGGGGTGATTCTGGGTGCAAACGGCAAGACGATTTGGCCGCCGTGAGAATGTCCCGAAAGTTGCAGCTCAAATCGATAGCTAGCCGCCGCGATATCGCCAAAATCAGGTTCGTGAGCTAGCAAGATATTCGCGCCAGTATTCGGTAATTGGGCGATTGTCTTGGGGAGATCTGCGTATTTGAGCCAGACATCGTCTACCCCAGCGATATTTAACAAGTGCCCTTGCCGATCGATCGACTGGACGCTATTATTTAACAATTTGACATGACCCGTCTGAAGTGCACGTTCGATCAAGCGACTACCCTTAAGATCTGCACGATCGTGATTGCCCATAGTCGCAATGACGCCATCTTTGGCTTTGAGCTGACTAAACGCATTCGCGAGCATTTCTTCCGATTTGCCAGCATCATTGGTAATATAGTCCCCAGTGAGGACGATCAGATCTGGCTGTTGCTGACTGGCGACGTTGGCAACTTTGGCTAGTTGCTGGCGATTCATAATGGCCGAACGCGCGTGCAGATCGGTCAGTTGCACGATCTTATAGCCTTCAAACACCGGATCTAATCCAGCGATCGTCACATCGACTTGTTTG